>CAZIFW010000069.1:0-13446 GCA_964538275.1 uncultured Bacteriovoracaceae bacterium | reverse complement strand
CGGAACTGAAGGAATTGTTCCCGCTTTAAACGGAAAAAAGCTTTCATCAGAATTTGTTCGCAGCAATATCAATAGTCGTTTTTAAAATTAAATTTTTACCAAAGAAAAAGTTTTAAACAAAAAACGGAGCCGCCTGCTTTAAGGAATTCGCTCGTGTCTACAGAGTGTACTTGATACTTACGCTCAGTAAGTAAGTGCGCAAGTGTGATGTTGCGTTCATCTATGATCACGTCCTTGCCGTTGGGGCAAAAAAGATTTGCTGCAAGGGAATGCTTAGCTTCTTTGCGGTCTGCATGAATTACGTTCTCAAAAGCTGCGTAGATAAGATCTAAGCTTTCGTCCGTAAATGCATCATCTACAATAACAACATCTTTTGAGTTCAAAGGAGCAAAGCAAGTATCTAAATGATAATAATCTGGATTGCGTAGCTCGAGCGGTACAGTTCCATAACCTGTAATTTCACACAGCCGTGAGGGCATGGAGTTGTGACTACGAAAGCCAAAACCAGAAAAAATAATTTCTCTTTCGCAATCTATGATGGCATCGCCTGTGCCTTCAAAACTTAATTCTTTAGGGAGCGTGTGAGTTTTATATTCATGTCCTTTGAAATATTCTTCAAAGTAAGCCACTTCTCCTTTGCGTTCATCGTGATACATGTTGGATAAAATAGCTTCGGGTGAGTGAGTGGATTGATTCCAAAACACAAAACTTTGGTTTGCAGCAAAGACCATGTCTGGAAAAGTGGCCTGCGAATCCATGATTTCTACGTCCAAAGAGCAATTTTCAAAAGTTTTTACGAGCTTTTGCCATTGATGGGTAGCTTTTTTGGGATCTATTTCTTTTAGCTTACCCCCGCTACTGACCATATGCGGATTGATGGCATAGGCAATTTTGTAGTGCTGAGGATGCAGCATAAGTACTTTATTTCTTTGAGGAATCTTATTAACCCCAGGAGGGTGTTTAAGTGTCCAATCATTGATCAATGGAGGGCTATCAAGAATTCCCATTTTAATGTCCTGACGAAATCTTACATTATTGTCAGTTCATTTCTTGGCATGTCGCATCATTTTTGATATAGTCACCAAACCGATTATTATGGCGAAATCGAATACTGAAACAAGTGTACTATCTGTAACTGCTGAAAATTTCAGTGAAATTGTTCAGAAAATCAAGAATCGAGAGATCGATCTTGAAGCTGGGCAAAAGCTTATGACGGAGTTTGTTAAAACTCCTAAGCTTAAGAATGAAACTAAGCTTGAAACTTATTATCATCTCTCTCGCATTGCGACAGAGTTGAGATCGCCACAAGTCATTTTGACTTACCTCAGCGAAGTCGAAAAAATTCCTGCAACAACTAAAGAAGAGAAAGCACAGTTAGGACAATTCTACTATGGTGTGGGCACTGTGTGTTCGCAGGATGGATGTTATCTAGCGTCTTCTGAAGATTCTTCTGAATCGGCACGTGAGTATTTCACTAAAGCTTTAACAATCGCAGAAGAGTTAGGGGACAATGAACTCGCTTTCAAAGCAGTTTACGGAATGGCCGAAAACTTAAGGAGCGATGGCCAATACAACGATGCTTTAGCTCTCAAGCCTAAACTCGATCAACTCGCTGCTCTTACACAAAACCCTATGCACCTTGCTTGGGTGAGTCACTTAACAGGTAACATTTGCCGTAAACAAGGTCGTTACTCTGAAGCTATTCAGCTTTTTAATTCTGCAATCGAAACTTTTAAAACAAATCGTAACAGCTACGAGTACCAGTACTGCCTATGGGCTTTGGGGACTTGCTATGCCGCGATTGAAGATGAGCAAAAAGCAAAAATCTTTTTAGGTCTTGCTGCTGACTCTGGAGATTCTCCAAAGGGTCCTAGTCGCATCACTCTTCTCTCAAAGATGACACTGGCTGAACTCAAAACTTTAGTGGGTAAGTACGAACGCGCAAGTGAGTTGTACAATGAAATCCTCGAATTAATCGGAGGTCAGGAAAATTCTTATTTCGGACGCAGAATGCTTCGCGGCAAAGCCCTTCTTTGCATCAAAAAAGGTGACTACGAAAAAGCGAACGAAATTATCGACAAGCTTGTAGTTATTGCAGCCAGCGAAAACAAAGAAAAAGAATTGATGAGACTTCGTTTGCTTAAGGCCGAAGTTTTACTTCGCACAGGAGAAGCCGCTCAGCACGAGCAAGCAAGTGCGATGTTGCAAGAAGCATTGGTTTACCACCAGAACATCAACATGAACCGCCACGTAGCGGTTTGTTTAGAGCTCTTGGGGCGTTTAGATTCACGTATTGGTTACCCTGCAGAAGCTTTCCGCAAAGCACAAGAGATGTCTCGCGTGGCAAAAGAATCATCGTTCGAGCGTTTATATGTACGTGCAAAACTTATTGAGTTTGTACTTCGTAGAAAACTTGGCGAATCGGTTCCTTCGGCTCAATTGGTTGAGCTTTACCCCATCATCAACAAACTAAATGCTGAAGCAGAGCGCACCATCATGAATCGTTTCCAAGAAGAAAGTTATGATGCATGGGCTCAACAGCTCGGGCACCTGTCAGAGCATGCTCAACGTTTTGTAAACGAGTTCTTCGAAGACTTCCACTTTGTACCTGAGCAAATGCTCGATATGGTGATCGATCCCAACAGTCACTATGTACGTGAAAAGCACCTTGGAGAAATTCCTTTCCACAACAAGTTCACTCTTATGCGCATCCTTTTGCTTTTGGCAGAAGCGCCAGGAAAAGAATTCTCAAAAGAAGATTTGGCTCAAAAGATTTGGGGCCAAGATTACAACCCGCTACGCCACGACAACAACATTTACATCAACATCAACAGACTTCGTAAATTGGTTGAACCCAACCCTCGTGAAAGTCGTTACATTATGAACGGCTCGAGAGGTTATTATTTTAATCCTTTGATGAAGGTAGATTTTTCTAAAAAAATCTCTGATACTTCTCCTAGGCTCACGCCAAGGAGAGGTGATGTTGTTGAAGGTAAGTTCTAAGAACCTTATTGTTTTAGGGGCAGTATTTAATTTTATTTTTACTATGGGATTCGCAGGAGCACTTCCTGCGGGTCTCAATAATGAAGGTTGCGAGGGGCGCCGCCAAGACTTGGCATTGCTCGAACTCAGAGAGCGTCTTCCATCTTTAGATCCCGTTATTGTAAATAGCTTTGCGTGTTTGCCCGGCGATCGCTGCGATGGCGGTTTTGTTTGGCTTCCTTATATGATCAATTTAGATCGTTCGTGGGTGCTCTATACCCTCCCTAAAAAAGGAAATTGGGTAGGGGTGAGCCTTCGAAACATCTGCTCGCAAAGAGCGGTGGTGCGCGGAGACTTCCTAAACGAGAGCGGCTCGCCCTACATCGACGAATACTCGGCTTATGCGCTGGGTTGGGCTCTAGACGACACTCAGGAGCTTTATAGCGGTTACGATAATGTAGCCATTCAGCTTACCCGCCCAAATGGCGAATTTAGGGTGGGGGTTTATGGGCTCGATGAACATAAGTTGCAATCTCGTTTGCTCGATAGCTTTACCGTTAGCCCGCTCTAGTGCTATAGCTACTTAACACTATGGGACGTTCAGATAATCGTAAAACTAAAAAAGTTCGCCAACGCCGTGCTCAAAAGGCAAAAAAAGCTCGTATCAAGGCTAAAAAGGCAACTAAGAAGAAGTAAAAAGGAAATTCACTTGAGCTAAGCCCCCCTTGGGTATAGCTCTATGAGAAGCAAAATTATGGATAATAAAGATTCTAAAAACCCTACTCGTGAAGAATTCGAAAGCAAAGACTTTGATGGCGCATCTAAAGACGGCCCTCGCGGTGCCCGTAACTTTACTCGTCGCAAGGTTTGCCCTTTTATCGCCGATAAGAACTTGATTCTTGATTACAAAAATCTAAAAGTACTTCAGCGTTTTACGTCTGAGTCTGGAAAGATTGTTCCTCGTTACGTTTCTGGCGTAAGTGCTAAGAAACAACGTCTTCTTACTAAGCAAATTAAAAGAGCGCGTAACGTAGGTTTCATTGCTCCTTTAACAGAAGCTCAAGCGTAGTTTTTAAACTGCACTTTTAATTCTAAAAAAAGGCTGGGGCGCAAGCTCTGGCCTTTTTTATTTTGTATTATTCTTTCTCTGTAGAATCTGGAAGCGCTAAGAGTGAGCGGCGAATCTTGGAAATTAAAAAACATTCATCTGGAACCATACAATTTTTAGATTCATAGAGAATATCTTTGGGGCTTGTTTGAATAAGGTAGTGAGCAAGTGCAAGGCTGCTTGTAACAAGCAAGGCTTCGTCTGTTTTATACTCATCTAAAACACTCAGCACTGTGGCTTTAAAGTTTAACTTTTCATTGGGTGGTTTATGGTTCCACTTTATGTAGGTTCCACTTCTTTGAGCATTCAAATAGTAAATTTCTTTACCATTTAAGTAACCTGAAAGTGTACTGGCTGCATAATCCGGAAGACCTATAACAAGTTTATCTGAAGCGCTAATAACCTTGCTTGCATTCTTGGCGTCTGAAAAAGGAAATACAACATCCGTTACATATAAGAGGCCTCCAGCTAAAGCGGTCCAGGCGCCAAATCCCATCAAAAAGTTTTGTGTTTGTGTTCGAAGAGTGTGTGGATTGGCTTTTTGAGCCAGCCAATAAAAAATGCTCATGAGCAGAATAAGGTGTGCCATATGCCTTACACTTCCAATAAATTTTATATAACTAAAAGCTATAAGCACTATGGCACCCATTAGAAAGGCAAAGCAAAGTGTACGATTTTTTTTAAATAATGAGAAAGTAAAATAACCCAAGGCTAAAAAAGCAAACGTTGTTCTAAGAATCATAAGCACTAAAGAATCAGAAAATGAGGCAGGCCAAATTCTAGGAAAAAATTGCAAAGCTGGCATGTAGAGAAAAGTTTCTCCTATCAAACCCAACGCGCTCATCATTCGATCAAAATCAAAAAATAAAATGGGGCTAAGGTTCATGCTTTGATCAGGGGCCGGAAGCATTTGCAAAACAGCTGCCGCAACAAAGAATACAAGCAACAAAGTTTGGACGAGAGTTTTTTTTATTTGATTTTTAAATTGTTCTAAGAAGTGGGGAATGTACAGTGCACACACAAGGATTAAGGAATAAATTGAAACTTGAGTAGCCAGTAGTAGAGCTGCAAAGGCCAAATTTTTGATCCAACGTTTTGCATCATCCCGAAAGGCTAAATAGAAAAAAATTAAAAATATTCCCAAACTATAAGAGCGTGCCACAACGCCAAATTCAAATAGAAAAAAGTAATTAAAGACCAAGAGGGATTTGAGCACTTTGGGGAGAGGGAATTTCCACCAAAAAATTGCAAGAGTAGAACACATGAGGAGTGAATTCAGTATTTGAAGTCCCAAGGGGTGAATTCCAAAGGGAGAAAAAATTTTAAGTAGATAAAACCATAAAAAAGGGTGGCCTTCGTAGTGCAGTGTATCTGTAAAAAACTCGTAAATACTTAGGGGCGCTTTGGCAATTAAAAGCGCCTGGATTTCGTCTCTCCAGCATTCATGAAAAAATAGAGCTGCGACACTTAAAAATACATAAACAAAAAAAGGCCAATGCTCTTTAAGGTAATGGATTTTGGCATTCACCTGTTGCTGCTGCATGTAAGCATCATATTAGGTGGTCTTTTTACGAAACTAAACCCAAGTCGAAGAAAATTCTGCCATAATGAAAGTTACTATGGCTCATATGCGAAGTGATATTCTCGATAAAATCAGAAGCACCGTAAAAAAGCGATTCTTAGATGAGCAACGCCTATTTAGTTTTGATGATTTTATTTTGCAGGCAAGCCAAGAGCCGCGTCGCTATTTGCGTAACACAATAGATTGGGTTTGCGATGCATTTAAACATTTTGATGCTCAAACTCCTAATGGGGGAGCCGCAATTTTTAAAGAGCACTATGGTGATCGTTACCAGCCCGTATTTGGACAACATGAAGTCCAAAAAAGAATTCGCCAAATTCTAGAAGCTTTTTCGCAAACGGGGCGATCGGACAAGGTTTTGGTTCTTCATGGTCCCAACGGCTCTGCAAAAACTACACTTTGTCGCAATATGTTTGCGGGTCTGGAAAAATTTTCAAGATCGAACGACGGTGCTTTGTATACTTTTTCGTGGGTCTTTCCTCTTCAAAAACTTGGAAAGAGCATTGGTCTTGCAACGGCTGTGGCAAATCAGCTCGACTCTTATGCTTTATGGCCTGCAGAAGATTTAGGTGCGATTCTTCGCTCCGAATTGCATGAAAACCCACTTTTACTCATTCCTAAAGAGCATCGCATGGATTTGTTGATGACGTGGAAGAAAGAATTGAAATTAAGTGATGTTGAATTTGAGTATTTGCGGAGTCGCTATGAAAACGCAGAATTAAGCCATAAGAACACTTTGATCTTTGAAACTCTTTTGAGTGAGTACCATGGTGACTTGTTACAGGTTTATCGTCATGTGCGCGTAGAAAGATTTTATCTTTCCTATCAATTGCGCAGTGGCCTTGCGGTTGTAGAGCCTCAATTTGGTATAGATGCGCATGTCCGACAAGTAACCTTAGATCATTCACTTTCTAATTTGCCGCCTTCACTGCAAAGCTTAAATCTCTATCAGTTTGAAGGAGATTTGGTTGCCGGTAATCGCGGAGTCGTAGAATTCAATGACCTCCTGAAAAGACCTATTGAATCGTTCAAATACTTGCTTTCTACGAGTGAAAATTCTCGCATGCAAGTGGGGCCATATACTAGCGATTTAGATGCCTTGTTTGTTGCTACTACAAATGATCATCAGTTAGAGAGTTTTAGAGAGCATCCGGAATTTATGAGCTTCCGAGGGCGTTTTGAGTTTATTCGCGTGCCCTATCTTTTGAAGTACAGCGACGAAGTACAAGTTTACGATCGTGAAATAAAAAAACTTAAAGACGTAAAAGAAATTTTGCCTCACACGTCTGAAGTGTTGGCTCTTTGGGCTGTCATGGCGCGCTTGAAAAAGCCAATGACAAAAAATAAAAGCATTTTACTTTCTAAAATTTTAGAAACGCTCACTCCACTTGAAAAGGCTAAGGCGTATGACCACGGAGAGGCTCCCGAGCGTTTGAGTGAAGAAGAGCGCAGAGAGTTTAGGCAGCATCTTCCAGAGTTAATGGCTGAACATCAAACTCAAGCTTTTTATGAGGGTTTATTGGGTCCCTCTGCTCGTGAGTTAAGAATACTTCTTCAGCGAGCGGCCATGAATTCTGAAAATAAAACACTCAGTCCGCTTTCGATTATTCGTGAACTTAAAAACCATGTATTGAAACGCAATGATTTTGAGTATCTACGTCTTGAACCCGTTACGGGCTATCATGATTATCCTCAGCTTATTGAAGCCACTTATCAAAACTGGCTTTCACAAGTAGATGCTGAAATTCGTAGTGTTTTAAACATGGGACAATTGCCAAAAATTAGAGAAATGATTCAGGATTACGTGCGTAAGGTGATGGTTCTTTCGCGTGGAGAAAAAATTAAAAATCGAATCACTGGAAAAAGCGAAGATCCAAGCACTTCAGAAATTGAAGCGAGCGAAAAACTTTTTGGTATTGTTGAGCGAGCCGAAGAATTTAGACAAAATGTATTGGGTCGTTTGGGTGCATGGAGTGTAGAAAATAAAAAAACACTCTCTGATGCCTTACCGTTTGAAACTATTTTTCCTGATCTCGTACAAAAGGTACGTTTTAGCATGAGAGCTGAAGAGGATTTAAAGTTATCTAAAATGGCAGAGATTTTTGCCCAGCAGAGTATTTCTGAGCTCTCAGATTCAAGAGACCCAGACAGCAGCCAGCTATCTGAGGGCGAGCGATTGGCCATTTTAGCCTATCGTGGGCTACAGAAAGAAAAAGGTTATGGACCCTTGGGGGCACTTGAGGCTATGGGTGAATATGTAAGAGTTCGCTTCAGAGCGGGCGAAAAGTAGATTGAGACAAATAAAATGAGCCAACTTAAAGAGATAATGAAAATTCAGGAACAAGAAATTGATTTGGTTGTTTTTACAAGTGCTCAACAAGAGGCGGGTATCAACGTTGTTTATGATCCCACGCTTGACCGCGAAGTTTATCAAGTTTTTGTCCACTACAATTTTCCATTGAGAGAAGTTGCTTCTTGGGAGTTTCAAAGCTTTCGTGAAGCGCGCAACTTTGCGGCTTCTAAATTTAAGGACTGGGAAATGTTACATTGGAACCACGGAGTAAATCGTCCGTGTGGCAAAGGCGAAAGCTGCGGCAAGGGCGCTTGCTCTACTAAGAATGCTGACGGTAGCGCAGGTGGCTGCGGCACAGGTGGTTGTAGTTCCTGTGGCGCAACCAAAGAGTTTGATGAGATGTTAAGCGAGGCTGCTGAGTAAAAAACTATCCAGCGAAGCCGCGTTTAACAAATTCAGACACAATTTTTGAAGTGTAGCTTGTATCTCCTTCGTCAGCAGTCATTTTTACTTTGAAATTTAGAAATGAAGAGTGTCCAGGATCGTACTCGCTATTTGCACCGTGAATAGTCCAGCTACTTGTGTTTACAGTGATTATGCTCAATGACAAACTACAGTGGTAAATTGCACTTTTTTCGGCAACATTGATTTGTGATTCGCGGTAGCAATATACACGTGGAGCTGAATATCTTGAATCAGAGGATTCAGGATCTTTAGAAACTGTTGCAGAAGCTCCCGTCACTTCATTCATGTAAATGCCGGCAACGGAACCTTTACGTGATACACCCGCTAGAAGTTGACCATTCTCTCCGATTTGTTCTTCATCATAGACAGGCAAAGAAGATTTCTCCATCAATCCAATGACTGCAATTCTTTGGATTGCTTTGTGGATTTTGTTGTCGGGATTATTTACTTCTTGCGGAAGTCTGCGTTCAAGACCTTGTGCGTGCAAAGAATTGAATGATGTGGCAGCAGCCAAAAGAGCTAGGTTGATAAAAAGTTTTTTCATTGAAAGCACCTCCAAAATTACAGACTCAAAATTGAGTATGTTCATTCTTGCTAATAGTTGCTTGCATGGAGCGTCAATCTAAGTTCAAAGTAAGAAGATACAAAGTGTTCACTCTTGTTACGTGACTGACAGAGCACGACGTTCCGCAAGCAATAACGCTTATGCGTTAATTTTCTTTACATGAAGTGACACTGACACAAATCCTCTTAATTGTTAGCAGCCCCACTGTTTCATTGCGTCATTCGTTGTTAGAAGAATATTTGTTAGCCCAGTATTTTCTGGGGAATGAAAGGTGCAAAGGTATATGAAAAAAATATTTAACGTTCTCTCAATCGCAACATTCGCAATGATGACTCTCTCTCAAGCGGAGGCAGGCCGTGGTGGAAATGCTGGTCAGCAACCCAATCAAGGAGCGGGCGGCGGTCAAGGTCAAGGTGGAATTCAAGCGCCCACTGGAGTTGATCTCGGCTGGTGCCGTGGCAAAAACCATTGTGTAGTTGTTCAACTTTCTAACACTCCTGGTGTAGCTGGCGTTCTTAAACTTTACTCTTTGAACAGTGCAGGTACTGCTTACAACACAACTCTCAGTAGCTGTCCTGCAAGTGGGGGTTATGATTCTCACCCAGACGGCCAACGTTCTAAGAAAACTCCTGCAGGAACTCATAGCGTAATCGATACTGGAGATCGTTTGGTTTACAACGGCCGTGAAGTAAACATGTACAACCCTACGTACTTCAAGTCTTTCCGCCCATGGTCTGAAAACCGTATGGCGATCCATAGCGGTCACGTAAGTGGTGGCAACAGTCACGGATGTGTACGCACATCTAGTAACTGTGCTGCAACCATTCGTCAGAAGGCAGACGAAGATTACAGCGAGTTGAAAATCAACATTTCTTACTTCTAGTAAGCGACTACGATTTTAAATCATAAAAAACGAAGCTCTCTCGTAGCAGGGAGCTTCGTTTTTTATTGATGCATTGCGTCTGATAAGGTAGCTTGTCTTTCGTGTTTCGATTTACAGCAATTTGCATAAGCATGTTTGTACTCGCCTCACTCGTTGCTATTGAGAGCGGCTGCCACGACTTAAGCGTCCTTATTCGATTAGGAGACGCTAAGGGCTGTTACATGGGTCATGCAGGCATAGCGATCGATAATGAGTACTATGACTGGGGTCCTTCGGATGATAGTCGTTCAGACTTTATGTATTACACTTTTGGTGACAAAGGTGAGCCCTACGAAGATATCCGTAAGAGTAGCAATCCCTATCGTAAAAATTATGCAACCCGCGCTGATATACGCAAAGACCTAAGTCGCAAAACAAATCCATGTTCTTCTTATGAAGTAAAAATTAAAATTACAGCGCAAGAGGCTTTCTATATAAAATATTATTGGGATTTTATTTATGAAGAAGCTCCTTACTTTCATATTTTAAAAAACCAATGTGCAAATGTTGCCTTCGCAAGTCTTAAGTATGCTGGTCTCTTTAAGAAAGGCCGAGTGATATTACTACCTAAAACCTTATTGGAACGCAGTCAGCGCGAACTTCTTTCTACCTGTGGTAATGAAAAAGGCAAAGCGGCGACAACTTACAAGCTTAAATAAATTTAGTTATTCATGTGTATTCGCAGAAGTGCATTCTGCTCTTTTCAAACATTGTGACTATGACAATAAACTCTTAAACCCGTCAGTTGCTTTGCTGTGCACATGCGTTAACTCTGGCTAAAAGAAATCTCATCTCTAAGAGAGAAAATCTCTAAGGAGTGCATGGGAGGTTTCTAATGAAAAATAAATTCAAACAAGTTCTAGGTTTCGGAGTATTAACTCTGGGAATGATGTCTCAAGCAGTAGCGGGCAATGGACCGAATGGCGGAGGCGGCGGTGGTGGCACTGCGGATACAAGTGGATGTAATAAAGAGCACTGCGTTCTGGTGAAGTTACCCAATCGTCGTGGAGCAACAGGCACACTTGAGCTCTATACAAAAAATGAAGAAGGCTCATACGAAATGGTTTTAGGGCCTTGTTCGGCATCAGGTGGAGTTGATCCTCACTCAGATGGTGCTCCTTCCATTAAAACACCTGCAGGAATTCATAGCGTTGATGAAACAGGAGATCGTCTTTTGTATAACGGTCGTTACGTAAACATGTACAATGCGACATACTTTCATGATCCAGATCCTATGAACATCCGCACTCGCAATCGTGTAGCCATTCACAGTGGCCACGTTGATGGCCAAAACAGCCACGGATGTGTGCGCACAAGCAACAGCTGTGCACAAAAAGTAAGAGAAGCAGCTGATGACAGCGGTCTCGATATGCAAGTTAAAGTTGTTTACTTCTAAGCAACAATTTTAAATATCAAACAATAAAAGCGAAGGCTCCCAGCGGAGCTTTCGCTTTTTGCATTTATCCGCGTAGGTGGTATCCGATAGAAATCACTACACGCTTTTCTACAAAACGTAGACGCGCTTTAAGTACGAGTGCTGTTTGGTTGTGAAGTAAATTGTGCCAGAATTTTTTAGTAATAAACTCTGGAATAATAACGGTGATGGTTCGGTTCGGGTAACTTTTCTCTAGCTCGTTCATATAATCCAGAAGTGGGTAAATAACAGAACGATAAGGCGATTCTAGAATGATTAACTGAGGTTGGTCTGGGTCTTTAGAATTCATGTTCTTTTCCCAGGATTCTTTTACTCTTTGGGTGGCTCCTTCGTTGATATTCACAATACACACGCGAACATCGTCAGAAATTTCTTTGGCATATTGAATGGCTTGTAGGGCACCTTGGTGAAAACCTGAGATGGGAATAATCACAAGTGATTCTTCAATTTGCGGCAAAGTCCACTGAGGTAAAATGGCCAGCTCTTTGCCCATGCTTTCGTAATGTTTGCGAATGGTTTTAAAAACTAAAACCAAAGTAGGCAAAATAATGATAACTATCCATGCTCCCTCTGTGAATTTAGTGATTGCAACAATGGCAGCCACCACTGCAGTCGCTATTGCTCCAAATGCATTTAAGGCCAAGTTCTGCTTCCAGTTGGGTTCTCGATGTCGCCAGTGGTGCAAGGACATTCCCGTTTGGCTAAGCGTGAACGATAAAAATACCCCAACAGAATAAAGAGGAATGAGAGCGTGAGTGTTGGCATCGAAGAGCCAAATTAAAAGTGCTGAAACAATACCAAGAAAAACAATCCCGTTAGAGAAAACTAAGCGGTCACCAATCGCCGCTAGTTGACGTGGAAAGAATCTGTCTTGTGCAAGAATAGAAGCAAGTCGCGGAAAATCGGCATAAGCAGTGTTGGCTGCCAGTACTAAAATCAAACAAGTCACAATTTGTATCCAGTAGTAAAAAAAGCTTCGGCCAACTATGGCTTCAGTCACTTGAGAAACGACTGTTCCCAGTGCGGGGTTTGGAACTTTGTGAAAGTGAATCGCTAAGAAAGTAATCCCAAAGAAAAAGAAACTTAAGATCATCACCATGATCACTAAAGTCTTATTTGCATTTTCTGTGCGTGGTTCTTTAAACGCAGGAACTCCGTTTGAGATAGCCTCGATTCCTGTCATGGCCGTACAGCCAGAAGAAAAGGCTCTTAGGAGTAAGAACATCCCTACCGAACTTGTGATTTGAGTTTCTTCTATTAAAACGTCTGGCGAAGCTACTTCTCCAAAGGATTTTACAAAGCCAATAATAATCAAAACGAAAATAGAAAAAACAAAGAGGTAGGTAGGAATTGCAAATATGAATGAACTTTCGCGCATACCTCTTAAGTTCAAGATGGTCATAAGCGCTACTAAGCAAATGCCAATCACAATGGCATATGCTTTGAGAGAGGGAAAAGCTGAGGTCATAGCTGCAACGCTGGCAGAAATAGATACGGCTACAGTTAAAATGTAATCAATGGCGAGTGCTGCTCCTGCAAAAAGACCAGCATTTGTACCAATGTTTTCTTTAGCTACGTTATAAGCTCCGCCACCCTGAGGATAGAAACGAATGGTTTGCCTGTAAGAAAGTGTAACTAAGAGTATAAGTCCAACGATAACAGCGGCAATTGGTAGGCTCCAAGTAGCTGCGGCAAGTCCTGCCGCTAGCAGAACAAGTAAAATCTCCTCTGTGGCGTAAGCCACCGAGCTCAGGGCGTCGCTAGAAAAGACCGCCAAGGCTTTCCATTTGGGAAGTTTTTCGTGTTCCATTTGTCTGAGGTGGAGTGGAGTGCCTAATACAAGGCGCTTGATTTTCCGCATGGACATTTTCATGGTGTAGGGGGCTTATTACAATACGAGTCTAGGGTAGCGTCCAGCCTCTTTTCGTTAAGATTTCTATGACCCAGATCACTTTAAATGCCATTGCGTAAGTCTTGAGCTGGCGCTACCACTAAAAGGGTGAAAAGAGACGAAGCTGTAAGCTTTTTAAAATCCCTAAGAGATCAAATAATTTCTGCCTTTGAAGAAATCGAAGGCGGTGAAAAATTTCAGCG
>CAZIFW010000068.1:0-13665 GCA_964538275.1 uncultured Bacteriovoracaceae bacterium | reverse complement strand
TGCTTGTTTTTAGATTGTGTTTGCGGTGTTACCCACCATTAAAGTTTTAGAGCCTGAGCCTAGAGCTTATTGGTGCTCGGAAGAGGACTCGAACCTCCACACACAAGGTACCAGATCCTAAGTCTGGCGCGTCTACCAATTCCGCCATCCGAGCATGAATTGCAGACAAAACTCTAGCATAGCTTTTCCTGAAAGGTCTAAAGAAGTTCGTCAAAAGTGTAAGGTTTTTCTCGGGGGGCTTTGGCCGCGAGTTTTTCGGCCAAACTTAGGGCTCCTTCGGCAAAGAGTTTTCGGTCCTGTGCCTCGTGGGTAAGAATTAGCCTATCAAAAGTCCTTTGAATAATAACAGAATGAATGCCCACAACCTCGCCCTCTCGGCCAGAGCGTATGTGGATATCCTGGGGATAACCTTTGGCGGCAAGGGCGTCTACGAGGGCAGCTTTAATTAAAAGAGCTGTTCCGCTTGGCATGTCTTTTTTGTGGACGTGGTGAATATCGTGAATCTCAATGGATTGAATATCTTTAAAGAACATAACCAATCCACATAAGCATCGAATAAAGGCATAGACCCCAAGGCTTGTGTTGGGGATAAAGGCCCAAGGGTTTTGCGCTAAATTCTTTTTTAAGCGCGCAAATTCATCAGTATTAAATCCGGTGGAACAAATTAAATAAGGAACTTTCTTGGGAGCTTTGGATAAAGCTTCTGCCCATTGAAGAGTGGATTGAGCATTGGAAAAATCAATCACAACGTCTGTTTCAAGAGGAAGGTCTTTGATTGTGCTCTTGGAATTGAGTTCAGCTACAAGTTGAACTTTATTTTGCCAGCTTTGATCTTTTGAAAGCTCAGTTATTTTTTGGCCCATTTTCCCTGAGCTTCCAATAAGAGCAATTTTAATTTTAGCTAAATTCTTTTCTGTAGAGTTCATGCAAGTCTTCCAATAGTTCAGGTTTCATGGGGCAAAGAGGTTCTAGAAAAGTAGGTTGGGCAATCCATCCCAATTTGTGCGCGAGGCTTTTGGTAGGTATCGGATTTGATTCCCAATAGAGACCTTTTATGAACGATGTGATTTTTTCAAAACGGTCACTTGAAGTTTTCTCTAATTTTTGAACAGCAATAAAATCTTTCAGCGCAAAATGAGTCGCTACCGAGATAATTCCGTGCCCACCCATTTGCATAAACTGTGGAAAGCTTTCATCGTCTCCAGAGAGAAGTGCAATTTTGTTTTTCCAGGCATCTTTGTGCTGAATGCGTTCAGGTTTTCCGGTTGCATCTTTAAGTGCATGAATGAGCGGGGCGACTTCGCTTTTTAAGAGCTCATCAATAACCTCATCCGGAAGTCCAATGGCACTTCTGCTAGGAACATCATATAGGCAAACGGGTAAACCAATTTGAGCGATTTTTGTAAAATGCTTTACCAATCCACGAGCGGGAGTTTTTATATAGGCAGGGGCTGAGGCAAGAAGGGCGCTGACTTGTGCATCATTTGCAAGTTTTGCTCGCTCAAGACATTCGCGAGTTCCTCCAATGCCGAGGCCTGCAACAATAGGAATTCTGCCTTTAGCAAAAGCTACAGCAGCTTTTAAAAGTGTTGAGTAATCGCTATTGTTTAAAAGTGAACCCTCTCCTGTGGAGCCCGCAATAACAAGGCCTGTAACCTGTTCTTGAATCTGTTTTTCAATCATCTTTTCAAGGGATCCAAGATCAAGTTTTCCTTGTGTATCAAAAGGGGTGATGAGCGCTGTCCAAACGCCCTTCCATTGAGAATGCGAATTAAGTTTCATTGTAATATCCTTCAAAAACTTTTCTTACAGGTCCCGACAAATGTAAATCGTCGTCGCCTTCACGAACAGTGAGAGGTCCCCCAGGAAAATGAAATTCTATTTCTGTGGGAACTTTTAAATTTTTATCTTCTTTGCTTCTAAGTTTAAGGGCGTAATACGCGGAGAGAGCACCACTGCCACAGGAGAGAGTTTCAGCTTCAAGGCCACGTTCATAACTTACAAGCGTCATATCCGTGCGACTCAGCCATGAAATGTTACTTTCTTTTATAAACTCAGGATGGTGCGTGAGGTGATTTGTGTAAAAAAGGTGTCTTATTTTGCGAGGCCAGGAGCTGCCAATCAATACAAGATGGGGAACTCCAGCGCTCACCCATTGAGCGCTTTCCATCCCAATGTCGTGAAGTTGTTTCACCATCATTTGATGGTGGCTTCTGAGTTCGAGCGCTTTGAGTTTAGATTTGGGCCAAAGAACTTCTACCTTTTGAGTATCAAGTACGCGGCCTTTGAAAAATTGTTCGCCATCAGTCCACGTCCAATCTTTCTTTTGAGAATCTATTTGCTCATGAAGCCATAAGGTCGCGCTTCGCGCAGCATTTCCGCAAAATTTAGCTATAGAACCGTCATTATTGAAGAATTTCCAATTCCATTCGTTGTTGTTTTGCCATATGAAGAAAAGCCCATCTGCGCCAATTCCAAGGTGTTTTTCGCAAAGCTTTTTGACCCAAGTGGCTACGTGCTTTTGTGGCTCGTAGGGTTGATTGAGAATGATGAAGTCGTTGCCGGTAGCTTCGAATTTATAAAAGTTCATGGTTGCTTAGTTTTTTCGGCCTTTCTTAGGTGAGTATGGGGGCCTTCTTGTTCTATATCAGAGGTCGGATCTTTTTTTATGCCACAATGCGTTAGAGAAAGAATTAATCCGCTAAGGAACAAGCCCTTTATCAAGCTAGAATTCATGATAGAAGCATAAACGAAAGATGTATCGAGGTCGAATATGGCTGAAAATGAAAGCGAGTTAGTTTCTTTGATTGAGTATATTGTTAAGGCGCTCGTTGATTTTCCAGATCAAGTGAAAGTCTCTGCAATCCGTGGTGAACAAACGACGGTTATTGAGCTTCACGTGGCTAGGGATGACCTAGGCAAAGTGATCGGAAAACAAGGACGTACTGCTCAATCTTTGAGAACTGTGTTGAATGCAGCTTCAACAAAACTCAAGATCCGCTCAGTGTTGGAAATTATCGAGTAATCGAATAAACCTTAAACTTTATTAGTTTAATTTTTTATTTTTAGATTAAATCGTAGGGAGCTTCCTTGACCTTTTTTTCTACATCTATTTCTTCTTAAATAGAGCTTCAGCCGCACTTAATAAAGACTCTTTAGAATTCGAATCAGAACCACTCGCATTAGGATTAAGTTTAAAGTGATCACAAAAATTTGCTTTTTCTTTGTCTAAAACATGTTCTGAGACTTCTTCTCTACATTCCCAGTGCGAATTGGGTTCGTAAAAGATGCAATTCTTGCAACATCGTATATCGCGGCCACACTTGATGCAGGAGTCTTGTCGGCTCACTTTACTCAGCAAATAAGCATCTAAATTGTTGTTACAGCTATAACACTTTGCCATTCTCATGCACCTTAAGTTTGTGCCACCCTTCGTGTCCAAGTATCCATATATGCGCAGGGGCTTGTTCTAAAGCACTTTCGAAGACTTTTTCTTCGTAATCAAATATTTTTGTATTGGAACATTCTTTCGTTCCTTTTGGACGTTGAAGTCGAAGCACAATTTTTACTGCGTTTTTTTCAAAGATACGTTCTATCTCTCGCTGTTTGTAACATTCAGTAGGGGCACTTGCTTTGACTATGATTCGTAGCAATCCTGAAGTTTTTGTCAGGTCGATTTTTTTAATCCAGGGGGTAGTTTCAAAACGCGACGTGTCTTCACGTTGGCTGAGTTTAGGGGTTTCTTTGCTTTTAGTTTCTGCAGCGACAGGAGCATCTGCGAAAAGGCTATCCACAAACATAAAACTAACAAGTAGCGGCAATAAAAAACGTCGTTTCATCCCGAGCATCACTCCAATAAGTGTATCAGAGCTTCAGGGGTTTTGTCTGGAGCGGGGTATCGCTAAGCGTACCCCGCACACAGTCTTTTTAAATTCCTTTTGCTATCATCACAAAACTTTGTATATTTGGCACTATGAAAAAAATGAGATGGGGTCTTACAAATGTTTCTAGTTCAGTAATTACAGCAGCCTTTAGCTTAATGCTTGTGAGTTGCACGGGCGCAAATAAAAGCGCAGGCAATACTATTAAGATTGGTGAAGTTGGATCCATGACGGGATCAGAGGCAACTTTTGGAACCTCTACTCACAAAGGATTAAAACTAGCTGTTGAAGAAGTAAACAAAGCCGGCGGTATTAACGGTAAAATGTTAGAACTCATCTCCTTAGATAACCAAGGTAAAGCAGAAGAAGCTGCTACTGCGGTTACAAAATTAATCACTCAAGATAAAGTTGTTGCAATTATTGGTGAAGTTGCAAGTTCTAGAAGTATGGCAATGGCACCTATCGCTCAACAATACAAAGTGCCCATGATCACACCAGCTTCTACAAATCCAAAAGTTACTGAAATGGGTGACTATGTGTTTCGCGTTTGTTTCATTGATCCTTTCCAAGGAACAGTGATGGCAAAATTTGCGATGGATAATTTGAAAGCAAAAAAAGTTGCTATCCTTCGCGATGTTAAGAGTGACTACAGCATGGGCCTTTCTGATTTTTTCACTCAAGCTTTCAAAGCGGGTGGTGGAGAAGTTTTAGTGACTCAGAGTTACAGCAGCGGAGACATTGATTTCAAATCGCAGTTAACTTCTATTAAAGCTAAGAAGCCAGATGCTATTTTTGTTCCTGGTTACTACACAGAAGTTGGTTTGATTGTCAGACAGGCTAAAGAACTGAAAATGAATATTCCACTTATGGGTGGCGACGGATGGGATTCTCCTAAGTTACACGAAATTGGAGGAGACGCTTTGAATGGCCACTACTTCTCTAACCATTATTCTTCGGAAGATAAAAATCCAAAGGTTCAAGAGTTTATTTCAAAGTATAAAGCAGCAAATGGCGGCGAAACTCCAGATACAATGGCAGTTCTAGGTTACGATGCTCTTTATGTACTTGCAGATTCTATGAAGAGAGCAAAATCATTGAATGGTCCTGATTTGAGAGAAGCTATTGCTTCTACAAAAAACTTCCAGGCTGTTACTGGGAATATCACTCTTGATGAAAAGAGAAACCCAACTAAAGCAGCGGTTGTTCTTAAGATCGACGGTGGGAAATACAACTTCGTAGGAACAGTTAGTCCCTAATGCAGGAGTTTTTACAGCATTTTATCAACGGGCTTTCCGTTGGTAGCATCTATGCACTTATCGCGCTGGGGTACACCATGGTTTTTGGTGTGCTCCAGCTTATTAACTTTGCGCATGCAGATGTTTTTATGTTGGGAGCTTATATTGCTTTCTATGTTTCAAACGCACTTGGTTTGGGCACACATCCTTCTATTTCATCTCTATTAATTGCACTTGCCTCTGCAATGGTGGGTTGTGCTTTGATTGGTTTTTTAATTGAGCGCTTTGCGTATCGACCCTTAAGAGGAGCTCCTCGAATCAATTTATTAATTACAGCCGTGGGAGTTTCTCTCTTCTTGGAGTTTGGTGGCCAAGCGCTCTTTGGATCTACTCCGCGTTTCTTTCCTCAAGTATATCAACCACAAACGGACCTCTCTATCGGAGAGCTCACCATCAATCCGCTGCAAGTTGTTGTGCTTACAGTGTCGCTTATTTTAATGGCGGCGCTTCAGTATTTAATTTTTCACACACGGATGGGACGTGCCATGAGAGCCGTGAGTTTTAGTCATGACCTTGCAAGTCTTATGGGCATTCCAACGAATAGAGTTATTTCTTTTACTTTTATGTTGGGTTCAGCTTTGGCGGGTGCAGCGGGTGTTTTGGTAGGATTGATATACCCCAAGATTGATCCGCTCATGGGAGTAGTTCCTGGCCTTAAATGTTTTGTTGCTGCTGTACTGGGTGGAATTGGAAATATTCAAGGTGCTGTGATTGGTGCTATTTCCCTAGGCTTAGCAGAAGGTTTTTTGGTGGGCTATGGAGCCCCTACGTTGCGAGACGCTCTTGCATTCGCAATTTTAATTGTAGTTCTACTTTTTAAACCCTCGGGGCTTTTTGGTGTAAATCGCGTGGAGAAAGTTTAAGCATGAAAGCCAATCTTAAGTGGTTTGTAGCTCTTTTAGTTGTTTGGATTCTTTCGCCTATACTCTCTGCATTTTTTCCTCCCTATGAAACTTTAATTCTTCTTCAATGTGGTGTGGCTATCATATTGGCAACTAGTTTGAATTTGATTAACGGTTTTACTGGCCAATTCTCTATGGGCCATGCAGGTTTTATGGCTGTAGGCGCTTACATGAGCGCTGTTATTACTACCGTTTTTTATCGTGACTTTTTTATGTCTGACATGGGCGTATATTTCTTTTTTATACCCTTACTTGCCGGTGCTACGGCTGCAGGCTTAATGGGTTACTTGGTAGGTCTTCCTTCGTTGCGACTCAAGGGCGATTATCTTGCGATTGTAACTTTGGGTTTTGGAGAAATTATTCGAGTCTTGCTTCTTAATATGGAAGTTGTGGGCGGCCCAAGAGGAATGCCAGGCATTCCTCCACTTGCAAACTTTGCTTGGATTTTTACATCTGCACTGATTACTTTTTTTGTTTTATGGCGCATTGTACGATCTCGTTACGGACGTGCTTTTGTGGCCGTAAGAGAAGATGAAATTGCTGCTGAGTCTATGGGAGTGCCTACCACTCAAATCAAAGTGCGAGCATTCGTAATTGGTGCTTTTTTTGCAGGTTTAGCGGGTGGTTTATACGCGCACGTGGTGCAAATTGTAACTCCAACGGGTTTTACTTTTACAAAGAGTTTCGAAATTATCATTATGGTTGTTTTGGGTGGAATGGGATCTCTTTCGGGCTCCGTTATTGCTGCTGTTTTACTCACCATACTTCCTGAAGCTTTGAGAGGTCTAGAATCCTATACGGGCGGAGTCGATTTGCGTATGGTGATTTATTCCTTCTTGTTGATTGTCCTTATGCTTGCTCGCCCCCAGGGATTACTAGGGCGCATGGAAATAAGTGAACTTCTAAAAAACATTCTCAATCGAAAAAAAGCGGAGGCGTCTGCATGAGCAATGCGCTTTGTTTAAAAGATTTAGGAATTCGCTTTGGTGGTTTAAAAGCTGTTTGGGAATTAAATCTAGAAATTCCCAAAGGGAGTATTTTTGGTTTGATTGGCCCCAATGGAGCTGGAAAAACCACAGTCTTTAATTTGCTCACCGGAGTTTACGTTCCTACTCAAGGTAAAGTAGAGCTTTTTGGTGAAAACACTTTAGGTCTCAAAACTTGCAAAATCACTTCTAAGGGAATGGCGCGGACTTTTCAAAACATTCGTCTTTTTAAAGAAATGACAGTTTTGGAAAACGTTCTTGTGGCCATAGATCATTCACCTAAAGCAAAAATTCCCAGTATCCTTTCTGAAATTTTAAAACTCAAAAGTAGTTTAGAAATTGAGCAAGAAAAAAAAGTAGTGGCTTTGGAGATTTTACAAATATTTGATCTCAAGAAAAAAGCAAATG
The DNA here is from genome assembly GCA_964538275.1 of uncultured Bacteriovoracaceae bacterium. Taxonomy (GTDB): domain Bacteria; phylum Bdellovibrionota; class UBA2428; order UBA2428; family UBA2428; genus CANIGN01. The sequence goes on along the minus strand of CAZIFW010000068.1, from coordinate 6,193 downwards.
AAATGGCAGGTGCTTTGCCCTATGGAGAGCAACGTCGCTTGGAAATTGCACGTGCTTTAGGCACGGGAGCGCAACTCGTTCTTTTAGATGAGCCAGCTGCGGGCATGAATCCAAATGAAACTAAGTCTTTGACAGACACGATAAAGAAAATTCGCGATCTTTTTAATGTTACGGTTCTCTTGATTGAGCACGACATGAAACTTGTGATGAATCTCTGCGAGCGTATTGCTGTACTAGATTACGGGGTGAAAATTGCAGAAGGTACGGCAAAAGAAATTCAAACAAATCCAAAGGTGATTGAAGCTTACCTTGGAAAGGCAAGTCACTAATGTCTGATGTGTTGTTAAGTCTATCAGGAGTAAGTGTTCACTATGGCGCAATAAAGGGCATTCAAGATATCAGTTTTGATCTCTTTAAAGGCGAGATTCTTTCAATCATTGGCTCTAACGGTGCAGGTAAATCTACAACCCTGCGTGCAATCTCTGCATTGAGAAAAATTTCTAGCGGAAAAATTTTGTTTCATGGAGAAGATATTTCAAAACTTGCGCCACATGAGATAGTAAAAAGGCGCTTGGTTCAAGCTCCCGAGGGCAGGGGAATTTTTTTAAATCTCAGTATTGAAGAGAATTTGGATCTAGGGGCTTGGTCATCTCCTGATAAAACTAAATTCGAAGAAGATTTAGAATATGTTTTTGGTCTTTTCCCACGACTTAAAGAAAGAAGAAAGCAAAACGCGGGAACTCTTTCGGGGGGCGAACAGCAAATGTTGGCTATTGCTCGTGCGCTCATGGCTCGACCAGAGGTCTTGTTATTAGATGAGCCGAGCTTAGGTTTAGCTCCCCAGATTATTGAAAAGATTTTTGAGATTATTGTTCAAATTAACAAAGAAGGAAAAACTATACTTCTAGTAGAGCAAAATGCCGTACAGGCCCTTGAGATTTCTAATCGAGGAATTGTATTGGAAACTGGCAAAGTAACTGATGTTGATGATGCCAAGAATCTTTTAAAGAGCGATCGTATCCGCGAAGCTTATTTGGGTATCTAATGGCTCAGCTTGTTCTTGTGTATTCAACGTTTCCAAATAAAAAAATTGCACAAAGTGTTGCCGATAAAGTGATTGAGCAAAAACTCGCGGCTTGTGTCGTGCTGCTGCCAGCTCTTTCTTCGACATATATGTGGAAAGGCAAAAGAGTTAAAGATAAAGAAGTTATCTTGTTAGCTAAAACAGCAAAAAAAAATCTACCTAAACTTCTAAAGAAAATTGAAAATCTACATCCTTATGAATGTCCCTGCATTCTCACTTTTAAACCAAGTCATGTAAATAAAAACTACTTGGATTGGATCTCATAAGTGAAAAAGGCGTCAGAGACCTTTTCGACATTCCTCCGCTACCTTTCTGACAATTATCATTTGCACGAAGAGATATATCAAAATCTGAGGGAAGAGGGAGCTTGTGGGTGGGGCGGTTCCAGCTATGAAAAGAGGATGTTGGGTTGGAAAAATACTTTGAATTGGGCACTCCCTTTTTTGCCTGTACCTCCAGCCACTGTGTTGGATTTAGGATGTGGCGCAGGAGATTCTGCCTTGCCCCTAGCGAAGCTTGGATATCACATGAGTGGATTGGACATTTCCGCTACAGCAATAGGGTGGGCGCGGGATAAATTCGCGCAAGTTAATTTGCGAGGAAATTTTCAGGTTGTTGACCTCGTCCAAGATGAGCAGTTGCCTTGGGCACAAGAAAGTTTTGATATTTTGTTAGACTCCGCAACTCTTCACTGCATACTTCCACCAGAACGCGAAAAGGTGTTTAGAAAAATTCTGCATGTATTAAAGCCGACAGGATTCATACTTGTGAGTTCAATGGTAGGTGATCCCAAGAATTTAGATACGCTCGAATTTTTTGATCCTTTAAAAAGGCTTCAGCGTGTGAAGGGATTGCCGTTGCGTTACACGCCTCATCTGGAAGATCTTAAGCAAGAGTTGGCTTCTTGCGGATTAACGTGTGTGCAGGAGACTCTGCAAGAAAATCCGTGGTGGGATCACTATACGGCCCTTTATCAAAAATTAAATGTCGAAAAGGTAGCGGAGGGATGTCGAAAAGGTCTCTGACGCCTAAATGAAAAGGTAGCGGAGGGATGTCGAAAAGGTCTCTGACGCCTAAATGACATCACACTTCTAAACTCAATGTGACGGGGCAGTGATCTGATCCAAAAACTTGATCGTAGATATCGGCTTTTTTGATTTGATCAAAATCTGCATTGTAGAGTGTGTGGTAGTCAATTCTCCAGCCAATGTTTCTTTCGCGCGCGCGCGTTCGAGCGCTCCACCAAGAATATTGAATAGCCTCGGGGTGTAGGGTTCTAAAAGTATCCAACCAACCTTTACCGAGAAATTTCGTCATCCAAGCGCGCTCGTCGGGTAAAAATCCAGGTGAAGTATGATTGTCATCTGGACGTGCGAGATCTATTTCCTCGTGCGCAATATTAAAGTCACCGGCAAGAACTACGGCCTTATCGGGATGCTTTTTTGACAAGGACATCAACCAAGAATTGAGAGCTTCGCAAAATTCAAGTTTGAATGCCAGACGCTTTCCTTTGTCTTGGCTGTTTGGAAAATAAGTAGAGCAATAAATAAACTTGGGAAAGATGACAGCCATAGTGCGGCCTTCAAAATCAAATTCCTTTACTCCCATACCCGTTAGCACATTTTCAGGCTCTTTTTTGCACAAGATGCCTACGCCGCTGTAGCCTTTTTTTTGAGCTTCAAAATAATACTGATGAGGATAAGTCGTTAAGCATAGAACTTCTTCTGGGATTTGAGAGCGACTTGCACGAACTTCTTGTAAACCAATAACGTCAGGCTTGAACTCCTCTATCGTGCTGACAAAGCCCTGACGGGCACAAGCTCTGATTCCGTTAACGTTCCAAGTGAAAAAGTGTACCGTGCTCATTTGTTATCTACAGGTCTAGATAAGCTTTGCTTGATTTACAACGCTCCGCACACATTAAATGATTGTCCGTCAGAAAAAACTTAGGTTTCGACGCTGTGTGTGTCGATGGTAGAATAAGTAAATCACATGAAAAAAAAGTGGATCATCGTCGGCGGCCTTTCTACCTCAATCGTTGTTGTCTCTTTGCTGTGTGCACAGCTAGGTACCAACAAAACTTGGATCAAAAATAAACTTCCAATCCTCAAACCGGAAGAAAGACCACAGTCAGGATTAACCTGCGCACGTGTTCCTCACTTGATGCAAGTTTTTTTGCTCAAGCACGTTGCTTGGAAAAACTGGGATAAGCAGTTACAGGAACGCACCTTGTCTCAATATATCAAGTGGATTGATGGTTCTAAAACATTACTTCTTGCTGGAGACGTTGAGAAAATCAAAGCAGATTTAAGCAAGATGTTTGAACGTATGTCTCTAGGCGATTGTTCGGCTCTAGAAAGAACACGTGCAATTTTAGTAGAGCGTTCAAAAGAAAACGAAAAGTTTGTTCAAGAAACGATGGGGCCTAAGTATAAGTTTAACGAAAACGTTGAATTTGTGAGTGATCCCGATAAAAGAGAATTTTACAAAACGAGTGCTAAAAAGTTTGAATACTTAGAAAAGTTTTTACACTTCCAATATTCAAATTATCTCATGTCGGATACAGCTCCTGAAGAAGCTAAAAAGCTTATGATTAAAAAGTACGCAGCTATTACTAAGCGTATTCAAGATGAAAAATTTGATGAAATTCTATCTGAGTTTGTAAATGCATTTGCCTACGCCTTAGATCCTCACTCAAGTTACCTTTCAATGAATGAACTTGCTGACTTTAACATTCAAATGAATTTGGAGCTTGAAGGTATTGGAGCAACTCTAACTTCGCAAGATGGTTTTACAGTTGTAGAAGAGCTCGTAAAAGGTGGCGCAGCTGATCGTGGCGGTATGTTAGAAACCAAAGATAAAATTGTAGCTGTGGCTCAAGACGGAGCCCCTCCTGTAAGCGTTATCGATATGGATCTTAAAGATGTCGTTCGTTTAATACGCGGTAAAAAAGGCACAAAAGTGCACCTCTCTGTGATGCGTAAAAAAGGAACTGAAACTCAACAACATAAAGTTGTTATTGTAAGAGATAAAATCTCCCTCGAAGATCAAGCTGCACAAATTACTTATTACGATCGTAAGGTTGAAGGAAAAAATAAGAAGTTTGCTGTAATCGACTTCCCGTCTTTCTATGGAAGTACAGATCCCAGAGATGCAGCCAAGCGCTCAAGCTACCGTGACATGAAAAAACTAGTTTCTGAAGCCGCTTCAAAAAATGTAGATGGCATCATTGTAAATCTCATCCAAAACGGAGGTGGTTTGTTAGAAGGGGCACGTACAATTTCGGGTCTTTTTATTGAAAAGGGTAGCATCGTAGCCACTAAAGATTCTGAAGGGAGAATACTTCCTCTAGAAGATGATGATGCTTCTGTATCTTACAACGGACCCCTTGTACTTTTGATCAGCCGTTTAACAGCTTCTGCCGCAGAAATTATGGCAGGTGCTTTGCAGTCATATCAGCGTGCTGTGGTTGTAGGATCTGATCACACATTTGGTAAAGGAACAGTCCAACAAGTTGAGCAACTTCCTTTTGGATTAGGTGCATCTAAGATTACCACGGCTCTTTTCTTTGTACCCAATGGTGATTCCACACAACACCAAGGTGTTTCTTCAGATATCGAAATTCCCACTCTTTGGAGTATTGATGAATTAGGAGAAAAATCAGCAGAGTATTCTTTGCCTCCTCAAAAAATAGTTCCTTTCTTGGGACGTGAAGCAAATAAAACCAAGAAATGGAAAGCAGTTACTCCTGACGTTATCAAAAAACTTAAAGATAAATCGGGTACTCGCGTAGCGAAAGACGATAAGTTTAAAGAAATTAAAGAAGAGCTCAAGGAAGCTCAAAAGAATAAAGGCGTTGTAAAGTTAGCTGATTTTAGAAAGCGCGCTAAAGAAGATAAAGTAAAAGATGAAAAGAAAAAGAATCAGCCTGCTAGCGAACGTAAAAAAGAGTTGATGGAGCCTTACATTAACGAAGGCTTAAATGTTTTGAGTGATCTCGTAGTTGAACTCAATAAGGCCAGCTAAGAATTTATAATTAAATCTATCTCTTCAGGACTAAATATTTTTTTAGTCCTGAAGCCTGCATGAGTGCTCATAAATTTTTGAGCTTCAGGCCAGCTTTCAAAAACTTTGTTCTCTTTACCTTTCCAGCACAAATATCTTTGTGAGGAATAGAGTTCAGTAAATGTAATTTTTTCAAAATGTGGGTAAGAATTGAGTGGGCCCGAGTAATAGGTCTCTGGTTTTTGCGTGGCAACACCTACTGCTAAAAGATCGCAGCGAGTGTTACCGGGGTGGCCTTTGTGAGCGTCAATATGCAGAAGTTCAGGCTTAAGGGTGTCGTAAAGTACGTCCAATTCTTTCCAAATATCTGCGCTCAAAACGGGATTTCCATCGGCTTTGATCCAATTGTTTTTTTTCCATCCCATTCTCCATTTTTTGAGAGCATCAATTATGAAGTTAGAGTCAGTTACCAAATAAAGGGTATTTTTAAGCTCAAGATTTTGAGCTTCTTTAAGCCCGTTAAGGGCGCCCAACATTTCCATTCGGTTGTTGGTATCTTTGGGAGAAAATCCAGCGCCTTCTTGAGCAAAGTCTTTTTCGCCCGAGAGCAAAATATAAGCCCAACCCGCTGGGCCAGGATTTCCACGGGCAGCGCCGTCCGTAAGGAGCAAGTTTTTACCACTTTTAAGCAGCTCGGAGGGCGAGTTGGGATAGCGAAGAGCCATACCCTTGAGATGCCATAATTTTGTCCCAATGGCCTGAACAAAATCTTTAAATTGCTAAGAAAAATTAAATAAAAAAATTGGGCATTTGGGGTATAGTAATGGATGTAGAAGCTATACGGAGAGTCTTTATGGCTCCTGTGGCCAGGATCCAATGGGTCCGGAAGGAGGTGGTGCTGTGATCAGTTCAAGTAATAACAGCCCCCTCGTGGTTAAAGCCTAATCGGCTCGAACCTACGAAGGGCAGAAGAGCCTCGGAGCTTCTAAGAAGCTTCGGGGCTTTTCATTTTTTAGCTCTTTTCCCATTCAAATCATTTACCGAATCTGTCTTAGGGGTTATATCTTTTATTACAATTTAACGGCTGGGCTTTTGCCCATGAAA
>CAZIFW010000067.1:0-13851 GCA_964538275.1 uncultured Bacteriovoracaceae bacterium | reverse complement strand
TCCTTTGCATGGGGAATTTTACTTTCTCTTTTATGTGTAGGGGTTTCGGTTTTTTTGCCTTTGCGTGAGGTTTTACGAGTTCCTGTTTCAAATGCAATTCGTCAAGACGAAGCAGGTATGAGCGAACTTAGCCGTAAAGATGCTTTCATTGCTTTTGCGGTAGCAGTCTTTATAGTTTTAATTGTTGGGCCCAAGCTTCAAATGAGTTTTTTAATTTTAGCAGGAATTATTCTTGCAGTTTTGCTCTTGCTACTCATGGGACGCGTTTTCTTAAAAACTTTTGTAGCATTTGCACGTGGACTAACTTTAAAGCTTGCCTATTTACAATTGGAACGTAAAAAGGGGCGGACTCAATTGCTGGTGATAGCTTTTGGAATGTCTTTGTTCTTTTTATTCTTAATTTTATTTTTAGGCTCATCACTGAGGCAACAGATTGCTCGAGTCAATCAAAGTGATATTCCCAATATCTTTGCTTTAAATGTAGCCAGTGAATTAAAGGAACCTTTAAGTGCCCTGCTACCGAGCGCAGAATTTGTACCTTTTGCGCAAGCACGTATTGTTGAGCTTAAAGGTAAGGAAGTTCTTGAGGGAGAGGTTCCTCAAGAAGGCGAGGAGCGATTTTACCAAACGCGTGAGTATGTCATTACAAAACGAAACGATTTGAGTAAGGGAGAGGAGTTGCAAGGGGCAAAAGACTTGTTTGGTGCGCCTCAAGAGGGCTTGCAGCGCATTTCTCTAGAAAAAGATTTTGCAGATCGCTTAGGGATTAAAGTAGGCGAAAAGTTTCAGGTTGATTTGGCGGGAGTGCGTCTCAATACAGTTGTAACAAGTTTTCGTAAGGTGAATTGGTTTAATTTTCAACCAAACTTTTTTATGGTTTTTAATGCAGACGATTTAGAAGGTGCTCCTATGGATTTTATTGCCTTAGCAAGAGTTCCCAGCGAGCAGATTGCAGATTATCAAACACAGGTAGCTAAGAAGCTTCCTCAGGTAACTCTGATTGATGGGGAGGCTTTGGCTTCTCGATTACTAAAAATATTAAACCAGCTTTCCTTAGCAGTTTATTCCGTGACACTTTTTAGTTTAATGGGATGTTGTTTTGTGTTCATTGGAATCTTTCTAGCGCGAAGAAGTGAAATTGCAAAAGAAGTAGCTCTTTGGAGGTGCTTAGGATTAAGGAATAATAAAATACTTGGTATTTATGTTTTTGAATCAATGTTTTTAGGCTTACTGGCCTCTATTTCCAGCTTCTTTGCCGCGCTTGTTGTAGTTTATGGACTTTGTCGTTGGGTCATAGATATTCCCATGGAGCTTATACCGGCCCAAGCTATAGTTGCCTTGTTGCTAGTTCCTGCACTTTTAAGTGTTCTAGGAGTTTGGTTACTTTTGAGAAGAAGTTTTTCTAAATCTTCTCAAGCACTTTTTAGATTGGCTGAAGAAACTTTTTAGTTCCACTTTTTAAGTTTGGGAAACTTATTACCCATCGAATAAGAACCACCACCAAGGAAGAAAAGTGTGAGGTACATGCCTGCATAGATAAGAGCCAGTTCTTTTTTCTGAAAAGGGTCTGGACCATGAACTATAAAAGCAGCAACTAACATTGTGAAAAAAGCTGGGATTGAAGCTAAACGAGTTCCAATGCCTAAAAGAATTAAAAGTGCGCAAAAGAACTCCGCACCCACTGTACCCGCTAAGCTAAGGGTTGATCCAATCCCTAGAGGATCTGGAAAGGAGTCAGCGTTTGATGACCAGGATATTAATTTGGGATACCCGTGGGAGAGCATAAGTCCCCCTGCAGTAAGTCTTAAAATTAGTAAGCCAAGATCGTTTTGAGTTGAACCTTTGAGTGCCATGTATGAATCTTAACTAAAGAATGAAACTTTCAAAAGGCTTAGGCATTTTCTTTTTTATGGTGCTCTGTCTCAATCTTCATGCTCAAAACCGCATGAAAGAAATGATTAACGTCGCTTATGCATGGAATCCAGATGGTTATTTTTCTGCTTTAGATGCAAAAGTCGGTGCTGAGTTTTTACGTTTTGGCACAAGTGAGTGGTCAGCCGTTTTAAATGTACGCGAAGCGGATTTGGAGATGAATAACGTAGATACGCACATTCATTTAAAGAATTATCGCTTAACAACACCCTTAGTTTCGCGATTAGGGAGGTGGTTCACTGTATTTTCACCTGGAATTTCTGTGCGCAATGCCTCGCACTCATTTGTGGCAAATGACGAGAGTATTTATTTTTCGGGAATAGCTTTGGCAAATTATCGCAATCCCGAATCAAAGTGGTCCTACAGTATGGGAGTTGTGTATTCAAAAGAGATGGAAGATCACTTCTTTTTACCCATTGTTGGGCTTAACTACACAAGTCCACCTTTAAAGCTCAATTTAGGATTTCCAAACTTTTCAGTGCTTTATCAACCCACGGAAAACTGGGAGTTTGGTCTAAAAGCAAATTTTGATTCGGCTACTTATACCCTAGGTTCAGGAGAACCTGTTCGTAAGGGGGGGGAATCCTGGTTTAAGAGTGAGAGTGATTGATGTGGGTCCCGTCTATAATGTGCGTTTAAGTGATCATATCTGGCTAAATACAAATCTTGGAATAGTGGCTTTAGCTGAGGCGCATACCGTAAGTGCCCGTGGGTCTACCCGAGACCTAGTTTATAAGAGCGATAATGCCCTCTTCATGCGAGTTTCTTTGAGTTACTACCCGTTTTTGAAGTAAGCTCTGCAGCGTGGAAAAAACCGGTGTTCGTATCAATCGTTATATCAGTGATAAGGGAGTTTGCTCTCGTCGTGAAGCTGATAAGTGGATTGAATCTGGCCGAGTATTTATCAATGGCAAAAAAGCCACTTTGGGAGACAGAGTTCTTGATGGCGATACTGTCAAAATAGACGGTAAAGCAATTCCGAAAAAGAGGGAAAGCAATGTTCTAATTGCTTACAATAAACCTGTTGGGATTGAGTGCACTACAAATCAAAGTGTTGAGAACAATATTATTGATGCCATTAATTTTGAAGAACGAATTTTTCCAATTGGTCGTCTTGATAAAATGTCAGAAGGACTTATTTTGCTCACTAACTTAGGTGAGTTGGTGAATAAAGTTCTGCGTTCAGAAAATAATCATGAAAAAGAATATATTGTTTATCTCAATAATGAAATTACAGATGAAGCCATTGAGAAAATGCGCAAAGGTGTTTGGTTAGAGATTGCTAATGAACGCATCAAGACCAAAGAGTGTGTTGTAGAGCGTATTCGCAAAGATTGTATCCGCATGGTTTTGACAGAAGGAAAGAATCGTCAAATTCGGCGCATGTTAGAGAAGTTTGATTTACGAGCTAAAAGGCTTAAGCGTATACGAGTTCTCAAAGTAGGCTTAGGTGATTTGGCTCCAGGAGAATGGCGTTATCTTAGCGCAAGGGAAAAGTCCTCCCTTATGTCTCTTTTGACAAGCTAGCAGACAAATTTTTGTTCAGGCTTAAACTTTCGTTAAGATCAGCCGAAAAAAGGATATGCCTGCAAGCAATCGAAGAAAAAAACTTCTAATAAATCCAGACTTTCAAATTAAGTTTCTCAAGAATCTTTTGTTTTTGAACGTTGCGGTGTGTGGAATTTTTTACTTGGCACATGCTTACTTTTTTTGGCAAGGGCGAGAACTGGGCCGAAGTATTCCTTTGCCCGCAGATCATGTTTTCTTTCGCTTTATAGATGAACAACAACGCACTATGAATTTAATTTCGTTGGGCACTATGTGTGTGGTGTCTGGATTAATTATCGCATTTGGATTGGTGTATTCGCACAGAATTGCTGGACCCATCTTTCGATTGCAGAAGTTTTTAAAAGAAAAGAGAGAGGGCACAGAAAAGGGCCAGCTTTCTTTTAGAGAAAACGACTACTTTCCAGAAGTAGCGCATGCTGTGAATGATTATTTTGCAGCTGATTCAAAAAAAGAAACTAAAAATAAGAAAGCTGCATAAGGAGTTTCAAGATGAAGGATTTATTCTTCGCCTTTGGGCTTCTTCTCTTTGGCTTTGTAGCTCTACAAATGCGCGCAACTCGTAAACCTTACGATTACCGTGTTGCTTTGAGGGTGGATAAAGACAAGGAAGAGTCTTTAAGTGCTGCTCTTGAAAAAGCTCTTGAAGAAAAAAAAGCGCGTACTCCTACTAGCGTACCACGCTAGTTTTTAGAATGAGATCGCCTACTTCAATTTGATCTAAGACTTCTAAACCGTCCGTAACTTTTCCAAAAACTGTATATTGGCCATCAAGGTGCGGCGTAGGAATATGATTTATAAAAAACTGAATTCCTCCCGTGTCAAAACCCGTTGAGCGAGGCATTCCAAGTGAGCCGCGTTCAAAGGGTACTTTGTTAATTTCAGCTCTTAGAGAATAACCTGCAGATCCCCATCCGCTTTTATCGGGATCCCCCCCTTGAGCAACAAAATTGCTAATTACTCTATGAAAAGGGAGTCCGGAATATTTATTTTCTTCAGCAAAGCCCACCATGTTTGCGACGTGAATAGGAGCGGCTTTTGGATAGAGTTCAAGATGAATATCGCCTTTGGATGTATGTAAGATAATGTGAGGATTTTGTTTAAAGTTTAGTTCTCTGTAAGGAGAGTAGCTGAGTTTAGCTTCTTGTTGTGCTGTCGTGTTTTCACTTATGCCTCGCTCCTCAAGTGCGCGAATGGCTAGATTAATTACAGAAGAACTAGGGTCATTTAAAGCTTCTTTTAGAAATCGAGTGGTTTCCTCAGTATTTTCCGAAGACCATAATTTAACGATTTCCTCTCGTTGTTCTATCCATTTTTCGTCTAGGCTTTTTTGGTAGCAGGTATATGCCGCAAGCATGCGTTGAAGTTCTTTGCGGTCATTGAGAGCGTATATTGCACTGCCACGTTCAGAGAGTTCGTTAGACTCTAAAGCTTTTTCAATAGCATTGTATGCATAGGGTTCTTCTGTTTTTGCAAGTGCCTCAAGTGCACTTACTCTAACGCGTACGTCTTTGTCTTTAAGTGCAAGTTCTGCAATTTCTTTTTTTTCTTCGTTCTTGAGGAAACTAAGAGATTGAGCAGCCGCAGAGCGCAGCTGCCAAGTTAAATTTTGTAAGGCTATTTTCAATAAGTCATACGTGCTGTCTTGCTCAAAACTTGCCATGGCTATGAGAGCTTCACTTCGCACACTGATCTGCGAATCTAGACTAAGTTCTTTGATTTTATTATAGGCTTCAATGCTAGGTTTTAAACTCTGAAGGGCTTGGATATAAGCACTTCTGACATGATAGGAGGGATCTCCTCTGAGGGCTGGACTTAGTAAGTGAGCAATTTTTTGTGTGCTGACGCCTTGGAGTGCCGCAACTCTTACATGAGAGCTTTGGTCTTGGGTTGATTGAAGTAATATGTTTTGAACATCTTCACCGGAGTATTTGCTCAATGCACTGACAGAAAAAAAACGAGCCCATAGGTTTTCTGATTCCGCTAGATTGAGCAAAATGTGTTTGCCCCGATCATCCTTTACTCTTAAAAAATAGTAGGCAAGTTTTTCTTGAACCTCTTTGTTTTTGTCTGAAGCGAGTGCAAGAACCGCTTTAATTTGCGCTTCGTTTAAGAGAGCAGGGTTTGCTGAAGCGTCCCGAAGTTTTAAGATCATGCGATATCTATAAAGAGCTACAAGCGCTTCTGCTCTTACTTCTTTGTGTGAGTCATGAAGTGCACTTACGACTAAGAGCGGGGTTTCATCGAGTGCAATTTTGCCCAAAGCTTCTACAGCGAGTCTTCTGACTTCATGATCTTTAGATTTTAACTTGGGAACAAGTGCTTGCGTTATTTCTTTTTCACGACCTTGGCTAAAGGATTTTTCCCAGCCAAACTGACCCAAGGCAAAAATCGCTTCTTTTTGAACTCCTAAGCTTGAATCATTTAATAAAATTAAAAGACTCGATATTCCTTCGCTATTTTGAATTCTACCGAGTGCACGTGCTGCACGTGCTCGATCGAGAGCATTTGTAGAGCTTATTGCATGCTTAAGAGCCGGGGCATGAATGTCTCGGTGATCTTCGGCCTCTTGAAGGGCATCTAATCCAAAGAGTGAGTTTGAAAAAACACAGGATAAAAAACAAAGCCCTAGGACAAGACATTTATTCATGCCATTGGTCTAGTGATCGGCACCCTCTAACTCAAGCGAGTACCTTAATACTTCTCTCAGAAAAGTAATTTAAGGTGCGGGCTGTCACTCGTTAACGCTATATGTAATCGCGTGTGCAGGGTGTGGAGTCTTCTTCTTTTTTTGTTTTTAGTTTCTTCTTTACAAGCACAGTCTTGGGCAAGTCGTTACGAAGCGCATAATTTGTGGGCAAATGTTGCAATAGATAAGGAGCTGATTCAAAAGCTTGTGCAAGATTTCACCGTTCAAAAGCAAGGTGAAGCATTTCGTTTCCTAGGTGACACCGAGGATTTTTTTCATGGACATTTATTGTTTGCAGATCGTGAATACATTTCAGAAGATGATCGTCTTTCGCCATTTGCGGTTTTGTATCACACTCAAGAGGAGGCCTCTTCTCATCACAGAAAAAATCCAGGTTCAAAATATGATTATCTTAATCGCTACACACGAAGTTGGGTACAGTTTGCAAGTGAAGTGCAAGAGAATGGACCTATTTTAAATGCCTTTGAACTGATGTTTGATTTTTTTCCAGACACTGAGGATTATCGCAATGGCCTGAGTGCGACTCAAAGTCACTATACGGTTTATTCTGATCAGTTAGATTCAAAGAAATTTCCACAGAACTATCAAAAGAAAATTTTAGGAAACTTGCAGCTAAACTTTTATGAGTGCTCTACTCCTGATGCAGAGCTTACTCGTAAATTAATGTGGCTAGATGCGGGTGAAATTTTTATTTACGAGCCTCTGACTCATAAGCAAACTTGCTTGCAGCTCCGTTTGGGAACTCCCTATACCCCTGAAAAATCTTTTGATCCTGAAGGAGATTTTGTTCCTCTTAAAAATGAGGCTCGGCCAAAAGATTGGAAAGACAAAAAGCCAGATTTTTTTACTTACACACAATAAGACGTAAGCGCATTCGGGCATTCTTTCTTAATTGAAAGATTGCCTCTAAGTATATGATTTTCAAAAGGTTATTGCTCCTTGCTTTTGCTCTTTTCTGAATGCTGCACCAGTGGATTGCACACTGGATATTTGAAGCCCTCTTCTTACTCGCGTTGAAAGGGTTGAATTTAAAATTTATTAAGTAGAGCGATACTCGGTGGACTTTTAGGTTAGTTCTCGGTGCAATTTCGAGTAGCGATTTTTCTTTTAGGTGTGCTGTCTTCTTTTTCTTATGCGCGTGCAGAGCGTGAACCGGGCTGTAAAGTTGCCTTGTCCTCTGCTCAATCACAAATTTACCCCAATGTTTTGGGTCTAGAATTCGATGACATTTACAATAGCCATTACGGGCAAGTTTCAAAAAAATTAAAAGCAATTTTTGCCTTTTTAGAAATTCAAGGTCCCAACAAAAGTACAGAAGCAAGTTTACTTTTAAGTTCCTTTTTTGATCAACTTTATCAAAACCCCTCAGCAATTGATCGCTTTTATCCAGAAGGCAATTACGGTGCAGCTGAGCGTGCTTTAAAAGCTGAAGTTTGGGAAACTTTGCATCTTCGAATTTATGTTTTGAGCCGAGTGCTAGAGTCTAGGCCACTTAAGGGTGATGTGCGCTTGATGACAAAACTTATAGAAACTTTGTTGGGTGACTTTAATCCTACCCGGGGCTTTTTAACTATTCCAGATGCCGTTTTGTCTGAGAAATTGCGAATTACTAGAGATACTTACTATGCGGATGCAAAGCTCGAAGAAGCACCCATTGTTTGGAAGGACCCTGAACATGATGAAGAGCTGAGTGAAGCTACAAAATCATCGGCCTCAACGAACTTTGAACCCGTAGGGGAGCTCTTTTTTTTGCCGGGTGAAGATCAGCATTTAGTTAGACGAAAAATGTCCGAGATATCCCGTGATAGCTATAAGAATGCTCGTGAAAAAAGCGAATATACAAATTTTGATGAGTTTGCAGAGTCTTCTATATACGCTTATCACTTAATACACGCTCGTGGTGGCAGTGCTCGTATTCTAATCAATGTTTATAATAGAGCTTTAGAGTTTTTGGTGAGAGAAGTCGTGGTCCCTAAGTTTGGATTGAATAATCAAATTAAAGGGGGGCGTACTAAAAATTTTTTGATAGATATTCGAAAAGCACTAGATGGAACTTTGGCGCCTCGTTTTGGTGAGCGCTTTGCAGGGCTTGCTTTAGAAGGTCTCCACGCTGAACTTGTGAATCTTCGCTATCATTTAAATTTTTGTAGCAATACACGCGAGCTCATTAAGGATGCTGAAAGCCTCAGGGAGCTCAATACTATTTTTCGTATCGCAGAACTTGATGAATTTAGAATTCCTTAGGGGCTCGCGACTTTAAGAAAGCTTGCTAAGCTAAAGATGTGGCAAAACGAGATTGGCATCTTTGGGGTTTTTTTCTTTTATTTATAATCAGCATACTTTTAAAGTTTCCTTTATGGGGAATCTTAAGTTATGGCGAACATCATTGGTGGAGTGCACATAGTTTAAACTTTGCAACAAACTGGATTGACGAAGGCTATTTTTATTTAAGGGGGATGTTATATACACAGGCAGCTTCGGTTGAATTTGCTGAAGCAGCAAGTCGGAGTGTGGAGCATCTGACAACTTCGGTCTTTGTTTTGCCGATTTTTTGGATCGCTAAAATATTGGGAATGCAACCATCCATGTGGATGGTGAATTTCTTAGATTGTGTTTTACACGCAGTCCTTGCTTATCTATCGGCAACTTTGGCTTATTGGATATTGATAGATTTTAAAGAGAAGCATCGACGTATTGCTTTTTTGGCAACAGCTTTTGCGGTTTTGTTTTCTTATAAAGTATTTTACCTCTACTCAGTTGTTTATTGGTCTGACCACTTAGTTTTGCCTTTGATTGCAGGTATACTTTATTTGGAATTTCTTATTCATCCCAAGGACAAGTCTTATAAATTATTAACCTATCAACAGTTACTAATACTTGCGGCCTGCTTGGTAGACTCCTATGGCTTTATTTTTTCACTTGTTTTGTTTTCATATTTTGTTTTTCATCGAGATCTCAAAAGAAGTCTTCAGGTTATATACCCCGTTGGACTGGCTTTAGTTTTAACTGTTTTTTATGTCGCAGGATTGGGTCCTTGGGCATTGGTTAAGGGGCAAGTTCTGAGTGAGATTGGACTCCGTTTAACTAAAGAGACAGGTGTAGGAGATTTATTTGCGGGTGTTTTTTTAAAACATTTAGGTTTTTATGCGCTAGGTTTTTTGTTGTCCTTTGGACTTGCCGAGTATCTTCAGCGTAAGAAAATTCTTTCTTCTAAAATGATGTTATTGTTTTTTGCTCCTCCCGTAATTTACGCATTTGTATATGCCAATAAGAGTTTAAGTGTTGAATTTTCAGCTTTAAAATTTTATTTCCCAATATTGATTTTCTTTTTTGGAATTTTACCTGCTTGTATTGTTTCTTATGTTGATGCTTTACCTAAAAAGAAAAAAAATGAGAAATCCCTAGGTTTTGCATTAGCTGCGTTACCCGTCGTTTTAACTTTAGTATTGTTGGCAGTGAATTACAGCGGCTTCTTGATTGAAAATAAAAAGGACATGGAAAGAGTCCGTCTTTTGCAGTGGATTAGAAGCTTGAGTCAGCCCGAGCAAGTCATATTTTCTAATGAACTCACGGTAAATTTTTTGCCGCCACAAGGAACTTATTTTTTAAGAAAACCAGTATGGCGCTTTGGAGGAAGAGTAGGGGTAACAACGTGGCAGCGAATTTTTCACGATGCAGTTGATTATCCTCTTCTTTGGTTAGAGGTCGAATCAAAAAATACACCTCATTGTATTCAATCTTATTTAGCTAAAGGTGCGCAAAAATTAGGGGGGTATGAAAACATTCAGGCATTTCTTTTTGGAAGTGTAAAAACTTTTGCAAGTTTGTCGAATCAAGACCTCGAGTTGTGTTTAAAAATACCTAAGGAGACTGCGCATAACGGGCAATAAAATTTGCAAGACCCTTACGGATTTGATCGCCAACCCAGTGGTCGTCTTTAAGAAAGAGTGTGTGCGGGACCTTTTCTTCTTCAGTATAGCTAAAGACACGAACGTCGAAAAAACTGTCTGTTAAAAATTGCCGTGTTTCGTCCCAATCTGTGGCAGAATCTGCTTGGCTATAATCAAGGCTTACAGGAAGAGGATGGGCGCTGAATCTCTTTTTTGTAGCTGCAAGTATTTTAGAGAGTTCATTGAGTGAAGTTCCCACACGTACGGGAAAATATTGATTGTATTTGTCAGGTTGTTTCATCATGTCTTCGATGTCGGGGTCGTTCTTGAGATAAGAAATAAGCCAGAAAGGAACAGCATCTGTAAAAAGCAGAGTGACTCCTGCTTTAATAGATACCCATCTTTCGGAAGGGCGAATAGCAGGAGAAAGCAAAAGTAATGAGTTGAGCTGTGATACTTTTTTTTCTTCTAAGAGTTGAGGGTAGCGATTGAGTGTAAAATCAGTTGCAAGAGCTCCGCCCAGTGAAAATCCTACAAGTGCAAAATTACGAAAGCAGCGAGAAAGAGATTGGGCATGGTAATCTACGCTTTGTTGCCAAGTTTTTACGTTACTAGAATTAGCGACTGCAACTGTAGATCCAAAAGACGTAATGAGGGGAGCTACTACAGTCATTCCCTTTTGGTTAAATTCCAAAGCAAGTTTTCGGAGCGCGTCTGGAGAGCTGAGTATTCCGTGCAAGAGTAAAACAGCTCCTTTGTTGATTTCGCCGCGTAAAATAAAAGATTTGTTACTTTCTGGGATGGCGTGAAAATATTCGGCGTCAATGCGAGCATAATTTTCTTCTAGATTCTGTGTGTAGTGTTTGGAATCATCTTCTAAGGAGTCTAGACACTTGTTGAATGCTTGCTTTTCTTCGTTTGGGGGTGTGTTTTTTGACTCTGAGCATGCGCTAAGAAATAGGCAAAAAAGAGCCATAGAAAAAGTTCGAGAACGAAGCTGCACCATTCAAGTGTTTTACTAGCAAGTGTCGACTTATCTGAGAAAGCTTGATTTTGAATGTTAAGAGTATTTCAGAGAACATGGGGCTGTGCATTAAGTGCAGAAGGCACTCCTTGAATGTGTTTTGAGCACTTTTAGTGATCGGGCTTGTTCGCTGTCTTAACACAAATTTAACAAAGCATTTTCTTCTATGAAGAAAGCTCAAGAAGGCCCCCAAAAAGTCGAAAAGATAACGATGGCAAAGATGCCCAAAAACTCTCGTAGGGGACAGATGCTTGTTGTCGTCATGATGATGATTACAACTGTAATCATCATGTTCGGAATGACAGTTTCTGTGGGGCACTTGGTTCAAAGTAAAATCAATTTGCAAAACTCTGTAGACTTAGCTTCTTTGAGTGCCGCCTCTTATCAAGCTCGTCATATGAATGCTATGTCTGTTGCGAATTATAGAATTCGAGCGGTTTTAAAATTTTTCTTACTCGATTCGTATGTTACTCAAGGACGTTTTAACAGCAGATTTGAAGCAGATGTTATGGGTGGCTCGGGAACTATTTCTGATCCCGTGGGATCTTTTTCGGTGTGTCAGCAGGCAAGAAATTATAGCCCCGTAGCCGCTATCAATGAAGGTGGTCGAGGAGTAGATGCTCAAACAAACGTATGCAAAAACTTTTTAGGAGATGGGCAATCAAAAATTATCACGCCCATTATTGCCTCTCCATTCCCGGGTTTTAACCCCATTTATATTTTTATTAACATCACACTTTTACAAATTGCAGCTGAGTTCCAGAAAAGTTGTACGGAATGGCAAGGACAAAACAAAGTATGGGCTGAGTGGGCTATCAATCGTGCGGTAAGTGATACGGATCAACAAGCAGAGCAAATGTCTAAGGTGCTGAATGAATTCGCTCGCGACCTGGCTTCTGGCGGACCTGCTCAGATGTTAGGTTCTCCGGGGCGTGCTGCTCAAACAGCGGTGGCTACATTTCGATCGAATTTAATTGGCTCGATTATGGTGAGTGGTGGAGATTTAAATTCCCTTTTATATTTGAACGATGCAAGAGATCGTTATTTAGAAATGGGTGATTTGCAAAAATCTGAAAAAGCTTTTGGTTTATCTTATGTAGATGCCAAGTGGGCGGGCGGTTGTGAGATCGTCAACAACCCAGGTGGCGCAAATGCGACAGCAAAAAGCATGACCCAAGGTTTTTCTAAACGTGGCGGCTCAGGTGCTGCAGGCGGCGGAGGAAAAACGATTTCTGTAGGAATTGTAGCGAACGCTGATAATCCAAGTATTTTATTTTGGCCGCAGGGAATTGAACCTGCCATGGTGGCTATTGCTGCTGCTAAACCATTTGGTAGTCGCATTGGTCCTCCAGCAAGTTATTTTGGAGCGGAAGGTGGAAACGGCTGGGGCAATGTTGCTACTTTTGCTGGTGATAGAGCGGGTCAGTTGCAGCAAGGTGGCTTTGGTCATAAAGAAATTTTGCGTTATGGGTTGTCTCAGATGCCCGCTCCAGCAAGTGGAGTTCCTCAATCTCGTCCTAAAGATGAATTTGCAGCGGCGGCTTATGCGCCCACTATTTTTGATAGTATGTACTACAGCGTGTTTGATCCCGCTTCTCCCTTTGCTCCTGGAGATGTCATTCCTAATTTAACAATCTCTTCTCCACTGCGAGACCGCGGAGGTACCTTGCCTGACCCGTACTCTTGGTCCATGCCGCCACTTTCCAAGCACTATCGTCCTGCGGCTATGAATTCCGCATGGAGTCCAGATCCTGTGGGTGAACCCCGTGCGGGTTACCAAATTAAAATGATTTCTATCGATGATCTTTGCAATATTTCAACGTCTTCGACGTTACAAAGAATATGTCAAAAAGAGGGAACTCGATTGTTATGAGCGCTGTAAAAAAGAAGAAACTCCACGATCTTGAAGATGAAAACACTAGCACCCGCACAGCTTTGGCCGATCCGGGAGATTCAAAGCTCGAAGATTTGTTAAACGAATCTAAAAAACTCGATCCAGCATTGGTTGTTATACAAGGCGACCAATTGGGACAAGTCTTTCACTTAAGACGCGGAACTTCAGTACTTGGAAGAAATCCTGAGTGCGAAATAATTATCAAACAACGTGCGGTAAGTAGTGAACATGCGGAATTTAGATTTACAGATTCAGGAGAAGTAACTCTTGAGGACATGGGAAGTACAAATGGGACTATCTTGAATAATCAAAAGATCGATCGTCCCGTGATATTGCGTGGCGGAGATTTGATTAAGATAGGAACGCAGGTATTAAAATATTTTGACAAGCAAGCAGATACAAAACTTTTAGAAAAATTAGGCCAACAAAGCAAAACAGATTCTTTAACAGGTGTTTGGAACAAGGGACACTTAATGCAAGCCTTGAATTCGGGTTTAGATGTAGCACGAAAGGGATATCCTTTAAGTGTAATTTTATTCGACATCGATCATTTTAAAAAAATTAACGATAACTTTGGTCATCTAACAGGAGATTATGTTTTAAAAGAACTTTGTCGCATGTTGAAAGACACCGTTCTTCGTACGGAAGATGTGTTTGGACGTTTTGGTGGCGAAGAATTCATGCTGATTTTGCCCGATAGTCCTATCAAAGTAGCTCTATCGATTGCAGAGCGCTTAAGGTTGGGAATTGAAAAGCACCACTTTGAATATGAGTCGCGTCCTATACAAGTGACTTCATCGTTTGGAGTGGCAGAGTGGATACCACGCTTTAAAAC
>CAZIFW010000066.1:0-13886 GCA_964538275.1 uncultured Bacteriovoracaceae bacterium | reverse complement strand
GAGATAACCGAGGAGATACTCGTGGGCCCAAAGGCGGCCCCGCTCGTCCAAGATTCTCTAATAATCCATTTGAAATTCTCTCGGCCCTTAAAAAAGACCTTAAACGCTAATTTGTCGAAAGGGTTCAGAGTAGGGTTACCCATTTAAGGGCCTTTTCGACATGTGTTTGAAAGCAAGCTTAAGGATGACAACTCGCTGCGGCTAAGTTAGATTCCTCGCGAAATGGTGCAGCGTTTAAACAATCGGCAAATCCTATGGAATTTTATACTTATTTTCGCAATCAGCTTCGCTCTTCAAGGCCATGCTCAAAGCTTAGCGTTAGAGAATTTTTTGGATCAAGTTCGTGCGGGAAACCAAGACTATCTTGCGCATGCAAAAGCATCGCAGGGAGCCGAGCTTCGCTCTAACGAAGCGAGTTTTATAACAGGCCCCATGCTTTTTGGGGAACTTCGTTACGGCGAAGATCGTGAAGAACCCAACATTCCTTCGCAACCTAATGATAACCGAGCCACTGAATTTAGTTTTGGTGTGAAACAACAATTCTCTTTCGGTGTAAATGCTGAATTAAGTTATGAGCGGGGCAAGTATGATTTGCGAGGCGCTAATCCCGCACTTCTTCCGCCTAGTATGGCGCATTTTTACCGTTCTCGCCCAGAATTAAAAGTGAGCGTTCCGCTCATGAAAAATTTGTTTGGAAAAGAAGTGCGCGCTCAACGAGATGCTCAATTCAATAAAGGTAAAGTTGTTCAATACACAGAATCATTTCAAGCAAAAAGACTTTTGGCCGAAGCTGAATCTGTCTATTGGAAGTTGGCACTCTCGAGATCACTCGTAAAATCTTCGAAGGAAAATTTAGAGCGTGCTCAAAAAATGAGTTCATGGGCAACACGTCGTAAGAACTTGGGACTTGCAGATGAAGCTTCTTTTCTGCAGGCAGACGCCAACTTCGAATTGCGCCAATTAGAGTATCAAAATGCATTAGACGAAGAGCGAGCAGCTCGTCGCCGCTTTAACTCTCTTCGTGGCGTAGCAAGTGATCGTGTTGATGAACAGCTCGCGCAGCCCTCTGCTTCTTCGTTGGATGAAGTTAAAGTTCCAGCAGCATTTACTGAACGTGAAGATTTAAAAGCTCAACGGGCAGCGCTAAAAGCTAAAAAAGCGGCAGGAATTCTGGATGCTCAAAAGTTCAAACCCTCACTTGACGTTTTTGGATTGTACGCACTCAATGGCAAAGATGCTGAACTTAATCAAGCTCGCAGTGAGAGCCTCAGCACAGGACGTGACACGTACGCCGTTGGTTTAAGATTCACGATGCCTCTTGATGCTATTACTTTAGCTAAGCAACAAAGAGGTTACGCTTTAGAAGAAAAAGCCGCAGAGTTACAGCTCGAAAGAAAAGAATTCGAAAGCGTACGGGATTGGGAAGATATCACTCAACGTTTTGTTGAAGGACGCAATCGTTTTAAAGTTATGTTGAAAATCGAAGAGGCTCTGCGCAAGCGCCTAACTCGCGAAAAAGACTTGCAAGGGCGTGGTCGCAGCACTCTTTTTCAAGTTTTACAGTTCGAAGGCGATTATGCGACCTCTCAAGTGGCGCGCACTCGTGCACAAGTAGAGCTCTTATCTCTTTATGCAATTTTAAAAACGTACCCAGAAAGTAATTCAAAGGAATAATCGAAAATGTCTTTAGCCGATCTTTCAATTAAACGTCCTATCTTTATCAGTTCATTAATTATTATTCTTTTGGCTATGGGATACATGGCTTTTAGACGCTTACCTGTAGATTTGTTTCCCAACGTAACTTTTCCAGTGGTAACTGTAAGCACCGTCTATCGTGGAGCAGGACCTTCAGAAATTGAAACTTTGATTTCAAAAGTACTCGAAGAAGAAATGAGTTCTATTCCTGGTATCAAAGGATTGCGTTCAAAAAGTAGTGATAGCTTAAGCCAAGTAGTTGCAGAGTTTTCACTTGAAACTGACTTGGCTTATGCCGAGCAACAGGTTCGAGATCGTGTGAGTTTAGCAAAGCGTAAACTTCCTAAGGAAATAGATGAACCAATTATTAAGCGTATTGATCCATCCGATCAGCCTGTATTGATTCTTTCGGTACAAGCAGAACTTAGCCCAGCTGAGTTGTATGACTTCGTAAACTTAAAAGTTAAACCTGTGATGGAACAAGTTCCCCAAGTGGGAATGGTGCAAATCGAGGGTGGTCGTAAACGTGAAATTCATGTTGATTTAGATTTGAAGAAACTGAAGAGAATGGAATTGTCTTCGTCAATGGTTTCTGGACGAATCTCTGCCGCAGGCCAGAATATTCCTGCAGGTAAAGTTTCTCGAAGTGATTCTGAAGTTGTATTTAGAACACTTGGTGAATTTCAGAGCTTAAAGGATGTTGGTTCGGTTATAGTAAGTTTCTTTGGTAACGATGTTCCCATTACTGTGGGACAGGTTGGAGATATTAAAGAATCTTTAGAAGATGAAAGTTCGCGTTCCTATCACAACGGGACTCCTTCAATTTTTGTAAAAGTATTCCGACAATCTGGTGCGAATACTCTTAAGGTTGCTGAGTCGGTTCGAAATAAAGCAGCTGACCTCAATAAAAACTTTGAATCTTTTGGAGCAAAAGGCAGTATTAAAGTTGTACGTGATGGATCCCACCTTATTCAAGCCAACGTTGATGATGTGAACGAAGCAATTATCATCGGTATTATTCTTACAATTTTTGTAGTGTTCTTTTTCCTCGGAAGCTGGCGATCGACAGTTATTACAGGATTAGCTTTACCTACTTCATTGCTGGGCGCTTTCTTTTTAATGTGGATTGCAGGCTTTTCAATCAACATCATGACTCTTTTAGCTTTGTCCTTGGCGGTAGGACTTTTGATCGATGATGCCATTGTAGTACGCGAGAACATATTCCGGCACGTCGAAAATGGAATGGGAGCTGTTCAGGCCGCTTCTGTGGGGACAAAAGAAGTACAGCTTGCCGTATTGGCTACCACGTTGGCAGTTATCGCTGTATTTGCTCCGATTGGTTTTTTACAAGGTGTTGTAGGACAGTTCTTTAAGGAATTCGGACTTACGGTGTGTTTTGCCATGCTCATCTCTATGTTTGATGCTTTGACAATTGCTCCCATGTTGTCTGCTTATTTTGCAGGAGCTCCTCATGGATCGCATAAAGCCGAGTCTTCAAACTTTTTCTCACGCGGCATAGATAGAACGCTTAAATGGTTTGATCGTTTTCAAAGTCGTTTAGAAGATATTTATGAAGTTTCTTTAAAATGGTCGCTAAAAAAACCAGGAATAGTACTAGGGGCAGCAACAGCAATTTTTGTTTTCAGTTTATTTATTACTCGCTACATACCTAAAACATTTCTTCCGGCTCAAGATACAGGAGAGTTTGTACTTTCTTTAGAATTACCACCCGGTACAAGCCTGGATCGTATGAGTGAAATAGCTTTGCAAGCAGATAAAATTTTAGCTTCGTACCCTGAAGTAAAAGATCGCGTACTTTCTATTGGGGGAGATAAGGGTGCACAAAACGCTGAGTTTTATGTGAACATGGTTCCACGTAGAGAACGAACAATGAATACGACGCAATTTAAAGATACTTTGCGCGAAAAATTGAAAACACTTGCTGAGGCAAAACCTTTAGTGCGTGACATCGATATTATTGGTGCGGGTATGCGTCCGTTTAATTTGTACATAGTGGGGCCTGATTTAGGAGAAATCCAAAAAGTATCTGAACAAGTTTATGAAAAGATGAAGGATCACCCTGCACTTGTGGGCGTGGATACAAGTTACCGCCCAGGAAAACCTGAGTATCAAGTTCAACCCAACAAAACAGCAGCAGAAAACTTAGGGGTTTCTACTTCTGTGATGGGATTAGAATTGAGAAACTTGATTGAAGGAGCAACTCCTGCAGTATTTAGACAAAATGGTGAGGAGTATAAAATTCGCGTTCGCTTAAAAGAAGAAGATAGGGATTTGAAGAAAAATTTTAACGATATCTTTGTGCCGAACGTAAATATGAGTTTGGTGCGTTTAAAAGATTTAGCAACGCCCGTTGAAATTTCTGGTCCGGCTACTATTGATCGTCAAGATCGCGGTAGAAGTATTCAGGTTATGGCAGACGTTGCGGCTAAAGGACCAGGTATGGGAGCTGCAATCAAAGACGTCGAAGTGTTTTTGAAAGAGGGCAATGTTCTTAAGCCAGGCATGCGTTACGTATTTAAAGGACAAGCCGAAAACTTCAAAGAACTAGGCCCTAACATGGCGCTTGCTGCGATCTTAGGTATTCTCTTTATTTTCTTAGTGCTCGCAAGCTTGTACGAAAGTTTTATCACTCCGCTAAGTATTATGTTGGTACTTCCTTTGGCAGCATGTGGTGCCTTCTTTGGTTTGTGGATTGCTCAAGAATCTCTAAATCTCTTTTCTATGATCGGTTGTGTGATGTTGCTCGGAGTGGCTACTAAAAACTCCATCTTACTAGTAGATGCCACTCAGCAAATTATGCGTGAAGAAGGGCTGAGCGAAGCAGCAGCACTCGTCAAAGCAGGACGTTTGCGTTTGCGCCCAATTTTAATGACATCTTTTGCTTTGATCGCCGGAATGTTACCAATTGCCATTGGATTGAATGAAGCTTCTAAGCAAAGAACTTCCATGGGGTGGGCCGTTATTGGTGGATTGATTAGCTCCACTGTATTGACGCTTTTGGTAGTGCCTGCAGCGTACTCTTACATTGAGCGTTTTAAACTTTTTGTAGACAAGTGGTTTAGAAAAAACCTCATGACTGCTGAAGCTGATTCCTAACTGTTGCATATTGCTACGCTTAGAATCCGTTAATTTATTGCAATTGTGATATTGGAAATATTAGACAGGGTCTTGTCCAAGACTCGGAGGTCGCTGCGATGAATTTTTTAAACTTAAAACGATTTATTGTTTCATTAATTGTCATGTCTTCGCCTGCAGCATTCGCATTTAGCGTGGGTGCTATTAAAAATGTTATTATCGAAAGTTCGGGAGTAAGACTCACAAAAATTTCTGGGAAATTGAGTTGTTATGGAGAAGGGCTTGGTCAGATGATTATTCGGAGTTCAGTAAAGAGACTCCCTGGAACTTTAACTCCCTTGGGCGATGATCAGTACAACGTAAACATCTCAGGCGGTAGTATTATTCACTTAAATCCGCTGATTCCTTCGCGTTCATGCCATTATTCTTTGTTTGTCGTTGGAATTGATTCTAGCGGCAAAGTGAGAATGGGATCATTTGCAGCCTACAGTAGCTTTAGTGACCGTATGAGCCCAACTAAAAAAGTTAAGCAAGTTTTAGAAAATAGCGTTTTTGAAATTGCTTCTGACGGTTGGATTCGTCCTTCATATTAAAAGATATTCTCGTATCTCAATATTTGATTAAAATGACTGCTTAGTTCCTAACTACAATGCTTACAGATCTTTGACACTCGTCTAAAGCATTTCATTGCAAGTACAAATTTTAGAAATTGAAATGATACGTCGTTTATCTGGCGTCGGAACTTAGTCAATCGCTTTTTTATGAAGCCCCCTCTATTCTATGTGGGAGGGGATCGTAACTTGAAAAAACTATTCTTGGTCTTTGGTTGTTCAGCAGCATTAAACACTCACGCTTTTCACATTTCTAAACTCGACAACGGAGTTGTTGATTTTGATCGAAACACTCGAGTCTTTGCTGTGGGTTACTCCGGTGGAATGGGAGATTTGTTTGTAAAATCTGCAAGTGCTCGTGCTCGACGCTATCAGCAATTGTTTCCTGAGGATCAAATTCTTATTTTAAGAAACAAAGAAAACGCAAATGATGTGGGGGCATGGGATACCTACTTAGGTTTTCAAGTTTACGAAACAGGATCTGCGCGTTTGAGCGGCGAAAAACTTGTAGAATTTTTAACAAAGTTCAAGCCAGGTGTTTTAAAGTCTTTAGATGTTTTTTCGCATAGCTCTCCACAAATTGGAATGGGATTAGAAAAGGGTGTGCGATCGGATTATTTTTCTTCTTCAACTATCAATGTTGAACGTCTTAAATGGATTTTTGCTGAGGGCGCTTACGCAAATATTCACGGTTGCAACGGAGGTTATACACAAGCGCCTGCACTTTCTAAACTTTGGGAAGTTCCAGTCTCTGGAGCTTTTTCTGGAACTGACTTTCAACGCCTCAATAACGATGGCACTTGGTATTTCAATAATGCGGGTCAATATCCATCCAATAGTGGCTGGGCCTCTAGAAATATTTTGAGTTTTGATACTCCACAATCGTGGATGCGTGGATCTTACAGAATGAAACCGCAAAACGCTCCTTACAGAGGAGTGTGGGGTTACTTACAAGTGGGCTTACCATTTAATAAATTCTTTTGTAGTTATGACGGTGCAAGCGAAGATGATTGTGCACGCTCCATGAAAGAATCTCTTATGGGTTTTATTTCCACTCAAAATCTAAAAGCAGAAAGTTCTTTTGAATCTTACAAAAAAGTTGTTCAAGACTTTTTGTGTCCTGTAAATGTAAGTGTGCCTAGCGTGCGCGAAAATTGTGTAGCAGCATTAGAGGAATCTGAGTCCAATCCGAACGTCACTTACGCCTCTTTTCGCGGAGGCATTGATGCGGACTGCGATATGAAGTCCTGCAAGGTATCTTTGCATTGCGAAACTGTAGATGGCAGCACCAAGTGTAAGACGGGCGATGAAGCAGGTAATCCGCTTCCTCCTAACCCTTCTCCGCGCACTATAATAGACGAGTACCACCGCTATTTACGTGGTTATGAACTTAGCGAAAGCTCCCTCGCGTATCATTAAGTATCTGTATTGATTGTCTTTATTGCTAGCTAGGGTTTTAAATCCTGATTTTTTTGGAGCCTTTTGGTCGAAACTAAGGTACAATCCACGCAAATTCAGATGTTTACCGGAATTATCCAAGAAAAAGTTCCTGTCAGGTCTCTTCGCTTTGATGCCTCAGGCAAGGCGTGTGTTTTGCGAATTGAAAGTTCACATGAGCAGAGAACTCAGTGGAAAATTGGCGACTCGATTGCCTTAGATGGCGTGTGTCTCACCATCGTCTCTATGGAGCATGGGGAAAAATCATCACTTTTTACTTTTGATGTTTCTAAAGAAACTCTTTCAAAAGCTCACTGGGGTCGTAGCTTTAGTTCCGATCATCTCCGTTTAAAATACTTACATTTAGAGCCCGCAATGAAAATGGGCGATGCGTTGGGTGGCCACTTAGTATCGGGTCATGTGGAAACTGTAGCCACTCTCGAGCAAATTAAACATGAGGGAACTGCCGAACAAAAATACGCAGAATTTACATTTTCTATTCCTCGCGAATCTAAAGCAGCCGCTTTTCTTATTGAGCAGGGCTCCATTGCATTGGATGGAGTGAGTCTTACTTTGAATCGCGTATGGGATGAGCCTGGAAAAACTTTTTTTACTGTCTATTTTATTCCTCATACTTTGGAACAATGTCATTTTCCTACTCTAGAAGTAGGCGATTTAGTGAATGTTGAAAGCGATTTGATGGCGCGTCACTTTTGCCGCTATCAAGAGGTAAAACAATCATGAAACTAACAAACTTTGAACATATCGACCAAGCGCTTCAAGATTTTAAAAAAGGTAAAATGGTGATTGTTGTTGATGATGACAATCGCGAAAACGAGGGAGATCTTGTTTTAGCTGCAGATTTTGCAACTCCAGAAAATATTAATTTTATGATCACGCACGCACGTGGTCTTGTATGTCTAACTCTAGATTCTCAAAAAGTAGATGAATTGGGTTTGCCTTTGATGGTTCAAAACAATCAGGCTCCCTTTCAAACAGCCTTTACTGTAAGTATTGAAGCGCGCGAAGGCGTAAGCACAGGTATTTCTGCTTTTGATCGCGCAAAAACTATTCAAACGGCCATTAAAGAAGGCGCGACTCCTCGTGATCTTGTAGTGCCAGGTCATGTGTTTCCTTTACGTTCTGTAGATGGTGGAGTTTTGGTAAGAGCGGGGCATACAGAAGCTTCTGTAGATATGGCGCGACTCGCGGGTCTTAAGCCCGCAGGAGTTATCTGTGAAATATTAAACGAAGATGGCACGATGGCTCGTGTTCCTGACTTAGAAAAATTTGCCAAAAAATATAATCTGCCTCTCATCAGTATTGCAGATTTGATTGAGTACCGTTTACACCGCGATGAGAGTTTGGTGAAAGAAGTCGCCACGTCTGAGATGCCTACCAAGCATGGTTTGATGAAAATTAAAGTTTTCGAAAGCCAAGTGGATAATCGCGAACATGTGGCGCTCGTAGTAGGCGATCCGGAAAAGTTTTCACAAGAGCCTACTTTGGTGCGCGTGCATTCGGAATGTCTCACAGGAGATGTTTTTGGAAGTTTACGTTGCGATTGTGGCAATCAGTTGGATCGCGCTTTGGAATTGATTGCTCAAAAGGGCCAAGGTGTTCTTTTGTATTTAAGACAAGAAGGTCGCGGTATTGGATTACGCAACAAAATTAAATCTTATGCTCTTCAAGATCAGGGCTTAGATACTGTCGAAGCCAATGCGGCTTTGGGTTTTGCTCCTGATTTAAGACACTATGGAATAGGGGCTCAGATTTTGAGAAACTTGGGCCTTAAAGACATTGTGATTTTGAGTAATAACCCTCGCAAAATAGTGGGTATCGAATCCTATGGCTTAAAAGTTGTAGATCGAGTTTCTATTGAAGGCTTTTGTAATTCCGACAATCATCGTTATCTAGAAACTAAAAAAAATAAATTAGGTCACATGCTTTCATGACAATCGAAGCCTCTAAAATACTCTTAGACAATGCCCGCAAAGATTTCTCTGCGTGGAAAAAAGAAATTGCAGAAATCAAAAGCATCGGCGTGCTTTATACCTCTTGGTATCCTGAAGTGATTGAATCCTTAAGAGCTACGGCCGCAAACTTTTTTGCAACTCTCGAAATTCCGGAATCAAAAATTGAAATGATTAAAGTTTCAGGATCTTGGGAGCTTCCCTTGGCGGCTAAAGCTTATATTGATGCTAAAAAGCCCGATATGCTTTTGTGTTTGGGATGTGTGATCAAGGGAGATACTCCTCATTTTGATATTCTTTGTCAGGCCGTTGCGACTCAACTTATGAGTCTTCAAGTAAGTGAAAAAACTCCTTTGGGGTTTGGTGTATTAACCGTAAATAATTTAGCACAAGCTCAAGCTCGCCAGGATAAGGGTGCAGAGGCGGCAGAAGCGGCTTTGAGATCTTGGATTCAGTTGAAAGGAATCAGGTAGTAATTCGTGGCATCAAGGCATCAAGCAAGAGAAATGGCGTTTCAGCTTGTCTATGAATGGTCTCTCAATGAAGGGGCGTTTTATGACGAACAACGAATTTCAGAATATTGGATAGAGAGATCTTCTCCTAATTTAAGAGAAGATGAAAATTTTAATTTTTACAAACGCGTTCTTAAAGGCGTAGCAAATTTTTTGCCTCAAATTGATTCTAAGCTTGAGCAGTTTTTAGAAAACTGGGCGATGAAGCGTTTGGATCGTGTGGATTTAGCTGTATTGCGTTTGTCTGTTTTTGAATTACTTTTTGATACAGATAGTGATCGTCCCGATGACGCAGTTATAATCAACGAGGCCATTGAGATGGCGAAGCGTTATGGTGGAAAAGATTCCCCCTCGTTTGTGAATGGTGTATTGGACAAAGTTTCCAAAAGTCATATGAACCGTTTATAGTTTTAATCATGAGTAGTTTGGGGGATCGTCTTCGTAAGAAAGCCCGAGAGCTTTTAAAAAAAGAAGAAGAGCAAGCGGCTCAACTCATTCCCAATAAAAAAATCAAAAAAGTTGAACGCGATTCCTTTCTCGTTCGTTATGGTCGCTTTCAAGAAACAAAAGCTCGCAATGCCTATCTGGTAATTCCAGGTGAAGTAGACGATGGCGGTGAAGAAATACAGCGCTTGGCTGAAAGTCTTGGTCTAGAGGTTTTTGATAAAAAGTTTCTCAAAAAAGGACGTCGTATTACTGGGGCCACTTATATTGGCCAAGGTACTATTGATGATATTCGAAAACGCTTAGAGGGCTTAGAAGATCCTATTGTTATTATTGATGGCAAGCTCAGTCCTGGACAAACGCGTAACTTGGAGAACGCTTTGAAAATACCGGTACTTGATCGGCATGTTATGATTCTGGCTATCTTTAAAAGAAATGCCAAATCAGGTGTTGCGAAGCTACAAGTTGAACTCGCAGAGCTGCAAATTCTAAAATCTCGTTTAGCGGGTGTGTGGGAGGGCTTGTCTCGCCAACGTGGTGCTGCAGGTGGAAAAAGCGGAAGAGGCTTGGGTGAAACGAGGCTTGAGTTAGATCGTCGAACACTTCGAGATAGAATTGATAATATACGTAAACGTCTGGTGGATGCGGAGAAAGCTTTTCATACTCAGAGTAAAGGGCGTTCTCAATTATCCAGAGTTGCGCTTGTGGGATACACCAATGCAGGTAAATCTTCTCTTATGCGTTTGCTCACTCAAAGTGATGTTCACGTGGAGGATCGACTCTTTGCTACTCTTGATACAACGGTAAGAACGCTACAGCCGCAAACAAACCCTAAAATTTTAGTGAGTGACACTGTTGGTTTTGTACGTGATCTTCCCACTGAATTAGTGGCTTCATTTAAAAGTACTCTTTTAGAAGCTATTTCTAGTAACTTGCTTTTACATGTCGTGGATATTTCTGATCCTCGTTGGCGAGAGCAAATCGAAGTGACACAAAAAACATTAGTGGAAATTGGCGCCGCTGAAATTCCAAGTCTTTACGTATTTAACAAAGTAGATCTGATGGAATCGCTGCCACGTATTCGAGGTGCAGAGATTCGTCGCTATTTAGGTGATGTGCCTTTTCTAATGACCTCTTCGGTAAGTGGCGAGGGGATAGAAGCGCTCAAGGAAAAAATAAAAGAAACTATCTTTACTCAATCTGCCAAAGATCAACAAGATTAGAACTTAAAGTTCATTCCTAAGTTGATTAAGAATGAACTTTGATCGCCCTCGTGAGTGCTGGGCGTACTGGTTGTAGCCGTTATACTGGGAGAAACTTGATAGCGACCGTCGAAGAACAAGTTTGTGCTCTCTGAAAGTGCATGTTTAAATCCTAATCCCAATCCATAGTTTATTATGGGATCAATCGTGAAAGATCCAGCACTGTCTTTTTGTTCTCCGGTATAGCTGATTACAAAAGGAGCGTAGATGGCCCAACGAGAGGAAAAGTCGTATTGAGCTTCGGCTTCTAGAGTAAACATAAAATAGGCTTCGTCGTCTGTGGTGTTGTCGTACTTCGTAGTGGAATAATAAGAAAAGTTTGGAAATAAATTCCAGCTAAAGGACCCGTTCTTAAGACCAATGAAAGTTCCAAGCTTAACTAAATGATTTCCTCTCACAACAGTGCTGTTAGAACTTTTTCCAACGCTCGGAGAGTACATCAGAGATAAAATCAATTGGAGTGCATCTTCATTAGGATTCAAAAATTGATAGCTAAAGTAAAGATTGGGATCCGTTAACCCGCTCGCAGTGTCGCTAGTGGTGCCTGATTTACGAGTCTCATTTGCATACTGTACTCCCAATCCAATGTTTAAATTTTGCAAAGGAGCATAATAAAGAGTGGGGCCAAAGCTAACTGTGTTATACGTTGATTCTGGAAAGCTATTAAGTTTAGTTTTTATTTGCCCATAAGAGCCTTCAGCTGTGATTAAGAATGAATCTTCTTCAGGGTAATAAAGTAAGTCTTGAGTTGTTCCTCGAGACATAAAACGAGGTGCAGGCATGCTGCGCGCAGGACTGAGGCTGGCGGGTTTTCGTTGAACGTCTTCAGCGGGTATTGATCTTGCGGATTGTCTTTGCCCGGAATTGTTTGCTTGCCTAGTCACTTGAGTCTGACGAGGTGTTGTCTGCGGTTTTTGTGCTACAGCGCTGCTGCTTTGGTTTAAATATTGAGCGCGAGCCATGTAATTTCCTTGAAAGGGTTTGCCTTTGAAATGAGTCACAACAGCTTTGCTTTTTTGAGGAGTTAAAAAGGATATCTTACCTTGAGTTACAAGTTTTCTGTTTTCATAGAAGTTAATGACATCACCTAATTTATAATTTTTAGCTCGATCGAGTGCCATATGCATTTTTTTGCCATCAGATTGAATTTCTAAAATACTGAGTTGAGCAACGGCAAATGATTGAGCAAAAAGATAGGTACAGAAAACTAAGAGTATTCTCATATGTAAATTTTACATATGAGCGCTGATTTTTTATGTCAGTTAGCTGACGCTGGTGGCTAATTTAAGGCAGCTGTTACTCTATAAGGAATTATTTTTTACTTATCCAAGGGCTCGTCGTAACAAAGTCTGTTAAGAGTTCATCTTTGCTTTCTTGTGCAATCTTAGTTTCTTCTTGGAGCGATTTTATTATTGTTGCTATAGTTGTTTCAAATCTCGCCTTATCCTCTTCGTTGGCATTATTGTTTTGTTTAAGATTAAGAAGTTCAAGGCTCATTTCGAGTTGAAGTTGAACTCGCATGTAAGTGCCTTTGATTTCGTCAATAGAAAAGACGCGAGCAGTTTTTTTGGGGTCGCTGTTTTTATCTCCGTAAATGACCCAGCTCAAAGTTTGGCTCTTATCTGCATTTTCACCATTGGGTGTGATGCGTGCGAGAGCTTTAGTCTTATATTCCATGAAAGTATTTTCTAATTGCTCACGGGATTTTGAAAAGTCACTAAGTATTTTTTGTAAACTATCTTCAGATAATGCAGGATTTTGAAGATCTTCTGTTTCTTTAGAGAGTTTCGCTAAGAGAGCATTTACCTTGAGCTGTAAAAGTAAAAGGTTGCTATTGATAAATGAAGAGTGTTCTTCTTCACTCAAGACGCGCCATTCTTGTGTAGCCTCGTCTCGCACAAAAGCGTGCGGACCTTCGGTATTTTGAACGGCAACAATTACAGCATCCTCCATTAAATTTTTTCCGGATACTATTTTTTCTTCACTTGAGTTTGAGCTGGGAGTTCCATGGGAATTGACTCTTTTGTTGCAAGCCGGAGTAGTTAAAAACAAAGCTGTAAGGAGTAATAAAAGCCGAACTTGCATAGTGCCCTATTTTAACAGAATCCCATTCCTAAGGCCCCTCGGAGTTTTTTACTAAGTCCTTGATTTTGTGTAGGAGTGCTAGCCAAAATTTGTCCACTGTGTAAAAGAGTTGGAGTTGAATTGATTGCTATTGAGCTGTGAATTCATCAGCACGAATTCTGTATGTAACATGTGGGCGAATAGAGCTTCCCAATTCTAGCTTTGGATGTTCAAAGTCGAATTCGGGTACGTAGCTCATTCCAAGTTTTTTCATCACACTTTGTGATCGCAGATTAATTCTAGATGCCATAGCTAACATTTCAGTCATTTGCAGTGGTCCAAAAGAATACTCAAGCACTTTGCGAGCTCCTTCGCCTGCTAAGCCTTGGCCCCAAACTTTATGAGCCAAGCGCCATCCAATTTCAATCTTGGGATTAAAATGAGCTTCAAATTGTGGCACTTGAATTCCAATAAATCCTACGCACTCTTTAATGCTTTTGAGTTCTGCGCACCAAAGTCCATATCCTTTTTCTTCAAAGTGTTTTGTAAGACGGTTTTGAATCATGCTTTTTACTTCGTCGCGCGTAAGCAGTTTTGGAAAGTATTCCATCACGCGAGGATCGGCATTCATGGCTGCAAAGGGCTCAATGTCTCGTTCTTCCCATTGTCTTAAAACAAGGCGCGAAGTTTCGAGAATCATTTTTCTGAAATCCTAGCTTGATTTGTCTGCCATATTCTCAAGGCGTTTTTTCATGCGACGTTCAATTTCGGCAGCGGTTTCTTCAAGGGCTT
>CAZIFW010000065.1:8339-14154 GCA_964538275.1 uncultured Bacteriovoracaceae bacterium | reverse complement strand
TACCTCTCAGCAGGTAACACCTCTGTAACAACTACATACTCTTCAGGTGGCGACCTTGTACTTCTCGCAGCAGAAGTTATTTCTGTTACAAATACTCCTGTCTCTGATCTTTCAATTAGCAAATCTCACACTGGAAACTTTTCTGTGAATACTAATGGAGTATACACACTCAACGTAACGAACAATGGTCCCTTGGCAAGCACTGGCACTATTACCGTCACGGATACATTACCCACGGGCATTGGATTTGTGAGTGCTACGGGTACCGGATGGAGCTGCTCTTTTTCTGCGCCTACCGTTACTTGCACTCGATCTGGAACACTTGCCAATGGAGCAACAACTCCTAACATTACTCTTACTGTCTCTGTTGGAAACGCAGCTTTCCCAAGTGTTACAAATACAGCAACAGTCGCCGGACCAAACTTCGATAACATCAGTGCAAACAACACAGTTTCAGACCCCACAACTGTACTTGGCCCTGATTTATCTAGCTCTACTAAAACTTTTGTAGATCTGAACGGCGGTGAAGCCGATGTGGGCGACACCATTCGCTACACCATTACCATTAACAACACCTCTACCACCGCAGCTGCCTCAGGAGTAAGCGTTACTGACAACATCCCCGCTCTCACAAGTGGATTTAGCGTTGTTAGCACTCCTGTAGGTTCCACAAACTCTTCTACATTTGGAGGAACGGGCAGTAATGGAACAGGTTATTTAAATATTACAAACATAAGTGTACCTGCAAATGGATCAGTCACAGTAGTTTTTGATGTAAATGTTGCTGTAAGTGCCAATCCAAATGATTCTATTGATAACACCGCAACTATAACAACTCCTGCTGGAACAGGAGCAACTGTTGATGCACCTACTATTACAGTTTCACCTTCACTGATACCGATGACCGGAACGAAACTTTTATATTTTGCAATTCCTTCAACAGGCACACAATATGTTCAACGTGCAGTCCCAGTAGCTCCCGCAACAACAAATACTGTGATTGTAAATGGAGCTAGCGCAAACACCAACTTCGTCTTGAATCCAGTTCTTGCAGGCCCTCTTACAATTGGAGCTGGTAATCAGAATATTGTACTCAACATTGCTTGTAATAACCAATGTGGTGGAGCACAACGATCAAGAACTATTCGTGTAGATTTGCAATACGGTAGCGGTGGAACTTGGACTACGATTGGAACAAACACACAAACATATACACTTGGAGCAGCAGCTGTATACAGCGTACGAACACACACAGTTAACGTGGCTTCAAATGTAACAGTTCCATCAGGTAACCAAGTTCGAGTCCTCATAACAAACACTACCGGAAATGCCGGTAGACGCGTGCAACTTATACCACTCAATGCAGGCACCTCCGCCCGAGTTGAGCTGAACGCACTTACCGTAATCAACGTGGATAGCATTGATCATTACACGGCTACCTATCCGTCTGTTGCAACTACGACCGAGTTCGCACAAGGTGCAACTGCCTATTTGCGGGCCGTAGTATCAGATCCTTTCGGAAGTGCCGACATCACAAGCGCAACAATCACAATCAAGCGTCCAAACGGCGTAGCTTTGGTTACAAATGCAGCGATGACCTCTGTTGCAACCACTGCGCTCACTCGCACTTATCAATACGCCTATACTGTTCCAACAAGTCCACAAGGTGGAAACTGGACAATAGAGGTTAACTCAAAAGAAGGTACTGAGAATACAATCTCAGATGATGGCGTGGGAACCTTCCCAGTTTCTCAAGCGAGTATCACACTTGTGAAATCGAGTTCGATTATTTCTGATCCCATCAATAACACTACACGCCCTAAACGTATTCCGGGCGCGGTTTATCAATATTCAATTCTAGCGACGAATTCTGGAAAAGGTTCACCAAACGCCAACACAGTTGTTATTACTGATGTCATTCCGTCTCTAAGAAGTATTATGTGTGTAAGTACAATTTGCTCTGGAGGAGCAAATCCCATTAACTTTGTAAATGGCACTCCATCAAGCGGGCTTACGTATACTTATGCAACTCATGTTACTTATTCTAATCAAGTAGGCGGTGGAGCTCCCTTTACTTACGTTCCTTCACCAGATGTAAATGGTTACGATGCGAACGTTACAGGCATACGCATTGCTCCTGCAGGCACCATGAGTGCATCTTCAGGCACGGCACCTCATCCAAGCTTTACGATCAATTTTAGAATGAAGATCAAATAAGTTTTTTA
The DNA here is from genome assembly GCA_964538275.1 of uncultured Bacteriovoracaceae bacterium. Lineage (GTDB taxonomy): Bacteria > Bdellovibrionota > UBA2428 > UBA2428 > UBA2428 > CANIGN01. Next base: position 11,929 of record CAZIFW010000065.1, on the reverse strand, counting down.
GTAATATCTGGTTAATTTAAAAACTCCAAATACTCACTCATCTTCTTGGATAAAAGAGCTACACTAAGCATATGAGAAAAAAAGACATCCTACCCTGTATGGGCCGTGGCTTTGTAGGTGGCACTCTGCTTGTTCAAAGCATTCATGCCTATCAAGCAGATAAAATAGGAAGTTTTATTGGATTGGCAGCATCTCTTATAATTTTTGCAGTTATGAACTGGAAAACATGCAAGAGTTGTTCAACTGAGGAAAATTGCGACATTGGCAGCCATAAAGCAAAAACGAATCCTGCTTAATTAAGCAGCTGCCTTAAGTTCGGCTCGCACTTGATTTCTACGGAGCCACCACTTTGTAATTTTTAAAATGCAAATTCAAACACAGTGCTGAAAAAGGAAAAGTTGTCGCAAAAGCAGTGAGTGGAAATACCACATGAAGCACTAAAGAATCGGATAGTTTCCAAAGCTTAAGGGCAGATAAACTTTGAAACGGAAGTGCAAAAATTGAGCAATAAACAAATATGAGTGCAAATGAAATAAAAGAAACTTTTTGAGCTTTAAAAAATAACCTTTTCGTAATGAAGAGAGCCAACAAAACTCCAATTAGGGAGGGCCAGTTTTCAGCAAAAACGGGCATCACAAAATAATCAGACAGTGAAAATCGAGAAAACATGCAACCCCCTATTTTAGGGCTTCGAGTTCAGCCCATCGCTTATACAAGCGCTCTACTTCTAATTGTACATCAGCTAATTGCTTATAGATGTCTTTCATTCGTGAAGAATTGCTTAAGTTTTGGGGGTCAACACTTTGAGCCTGCAGGGCCTCAAGGCTCGCCTCTGCCTTTTGTATTGTGGCTTCCATGTTTTTAAGCTCGTGCTGCTCTTTAGGGCCTAAAGTTCCTTTATTCTTTTTAGGCTCTACTTGAGTGTCAGATTTTGTAGCATGAGTAGAAGAACTCGCAGCGCTCTTGGAAGCATTCTTTTGATTTGAATTTTCTTTGGCAATTTGTACCTTTTGCCAGGCTTCCCATTGTTCAAGATTAGAGAAAGATTCCACATGACCTTTATCAAAGTACTGATCGATTGCAAGAATCTTAGTCGCTACTCTGTGCATGAAATAACGATCGTGTGTAACTAAAAGAACGGCTCCTGTAAACTCTTTGAGGCGATCTTCTAAAATATTTAAAGTAAGCATGTCTAAATCGTTTGTTGGTTCATCGAGTACCAAAACATTAGACTCTTTCAACATAAGCCTCGCTATAAGGAGTCGCGATTGCTCTCCACCCGATAATTTTGAAACAGGCATTACTGCTTTATCTGCGTTGAACAAAAAACGATCCAGATAACTACGAATATGTACGTAGTTGCCGTTGAACTTTACATGATCACCTTGGGGACAAATGGTTTGCATCACTGTCATATTGGGATCAAGACTTTCGCGATTTTGCTCAAAGTAAGAAACTTCAAGAGCATCTGCGAGTTCAACCTTTCCAGTATCTGGCGCTTCTATACCCAGAAGCATTCTTAAAAGTGTCGACTTGCCCGCTCCATTGATACCCAACAAACCTACGCGACTTCCTGGGCTTAAGAACAAACTAAAATCTTTAATAACTTGTTTATCGCCATAGGCTTTGCTGATTTTTGTGGCTTCGATAAGTTTTTTGGGATTTTTCTCAGCGCCTACAAAATCCAGCTTTACTTCGCGTTTACGGTTGAGTTCAGAAAGCTCTGCAACGTTTTCTGCAAGTTCTCCTGCACGATCAATACGAGCTTGTTGTTTGGTTGAACGAGCCTTAGGGCCTTTTCGCAACCATTCAGTTTCGCGACGAAGAACGTTTTTCATCGTGTCTTCTTGGCGCTCTTGAGCATGCATGAGGTTTTCTTTTACTTCGCAGTAGTCAACGTAATCGCCTTCAACCACCAAAAGTCCATTTTGATTTCGATAATCTAATTCCCAAATCTTTTTAGAAATACGATTTAAAAATAAGCGATCGTGCGTAACTGTGAGAGTTGCAAATGGAGCTTCGGATAAAAATTCTTCTAACCAAAAAATACTTTCCACATCCAAATGGTTAGTGGGCTCGTCGAGAATAAGTAGCTTAGGATTTCGCAAGTATTCGCGAGCGAGTGCAGCCTTTTTCTTCCAGCCTCCTGAGAGAGCGGACATGAGAGTATCTTCACTCACTCCAGCCTCTTCGAATTGTAGCTTGGAGAGCATTTCGTGAGCTTTCGCCATAGCTTCCCAGTCATGAGGGTCATCCGCACCTTCCATGATGGTTTCCATGACTGTGGATTCGGGATTGATCACCGGATTTTGCTCCAAAAAAGCTACGCGTAAACCCTGCTGCGTGGATAAAGTTCCCGAATCGGGCTTAACTCTGCCCGCTAAGATTTTGAGTAAGGTCGATTTGCCAGCCCCATTAGGTCCAATAAGACCAATATGGTCGTCTGAGTCTACTCCAAGGCTAATATCCTTAAAGAGGGTTCTACCGGCAAAACTAATTGAAAGTTTGTGGGCGCTTAAAAGTATGGTCACAAATCCCCGTTATCTGCTACTTTCCATCGTGTGTTTAATCTGAGTAACATCTCCAAGCGCTACGGCCAACATATCATTTTCGAAGGTGCCAGTCTTCAAGTTAACCCTGGCGAAAAAATTGGCCTGGTTGGCCCGAATGGTGCAGGTAAAACCACTCTTTTTCGCGTTGTTATTGGCGAAGAAAGCGTAGATTCAGGTACGGTGGCCATCCCCGACAAAGTTGTAGTGGGTTACTTCTCTCAAAGTGTAGGCGAAATGGCAGGGCGTTCTGCTGTAGAAGAAGTTGTAGCGGGAGCAGGTAAGATATCAAAACTCGCAGAAGATATTGCCGCAATGGAAAAGCGCTTAGAAGATTCGGCTGTAAATCCTATTAGCGATGATGAAATGCAAACACTCTTGGATCAATACGCGGAAGCTCAGGAAGAGTTTCAGCAACGCGATGGTTATGATTTAGAACCACGCTGTCGCTCCATATTGAACGGTTTGGGGATTGGCCCCGAAGATCAAGATCGGCCCGTGGAATACTTTAGTGGTGGTTGGAAAATGCGTATTGCGCTTGCAAAGATTCTAGCACTCAAGCCCGACGTATTACTCATGGACGAACCTACCAACCACTTAGATTTAGAGTCTATCGAATGGCTAGAGAAATGGATTCAAGAATACAAAGGCTCTCTCGTTATGACGAGTCACGATAGAGAGTTCATGAATCGCTCCGTCACTCGCATAGTGGAAGTCGCCAATAAAGCCATTACAAGTTACAGCGGCAACTATGATTACTACGAAAAAGAGCGAGAAACTCGCATGGAACAACTCCTTGCAAGTCATCGTAAACAACAAGCCATGTTGGCGAAAGAAGAAGAATTCATTGCTCGCTTTGCAGCACGTGCTTCTCATGCAGCCCAAGTGCAATCGCGTGTAAAAAAACTCGATAAAATTGATCGCGTAGAAATTCCAATCGAACAACGCACGATGGATTTTGAATTTGCAACTCCTCCACGCAGTGGAAACGACGTGGTTGTGATGAAAGATTTGGCTAAAGAATATGTACGAGAAGATGGG
>CAZIFW010000065.1:0-8239 GCA_964538275.1 uncultured Bacteriovoracaceae bacterium | reverse complement strand
ATGGGCAGACTTGCGAATGCCAATCTTGGTTTTGCTCGCAATCTTTTGGGAGCCTTCTTATTCAGTGGAGATGATGTTCACAAAAAAATTCGCGTTTTATCGGGCGGAGAAAAAAGCCGAGTGGTTTTGGCCTGCATTTTGGCCAATCCTGTAAACCTTTTAATTCTGGATGAGCCCACCAACCACTTGGATATTAAATCCCGCGAAGTTTTGCTCACAGCCCTTAAAAACTTTGAAGGAACTATTTTAATAGTGAGCCACGATCGCCACTTCTTAAAAGCCCTCTCTGATCGCGTATTTGAAGTAGATCATGGCCAATTAAATGTCTTCAACGGCACCTACGAAGAATACCTAGAACGCCGCCCCCATTAAATATTTGGCCTCGATTTGCCGATAAGTAAGGGATGCTAAATCTTAGGGTTTTAACTCTCATCTTAAGCACATTTAGTGTGCCGTTATTTGCAAACAGCGAGAAGTTTTTAAAAGATGCGCGCTGGCCAGCTTATGTGAATACAATCAACTTCTATCATCGTTTTTATCCGGGTGTTTACAAAGCACTTGAGCTTCAACCCTTGAACAAAATTCCAGAAGATAGCTTTGCTCAGGAAATTAAAAAAAGCACAGATGAGTGGAACGAATTTGCACAAAAAAAACGTGGCACACTTGCCGACAGACAAAAAGAGATTCAAATTTCTCGCAACGCAAATGAAAGATTAGAGGCACTCTTAAAAAACAATAAAGAAGTTGTTGCTATCAAAGGCGTTGTTGATTCCATAAAACCTGAGCAACGTGTAGCGCTCACTCCGCTAGATCAAGTTTTTTGGAATTCAGTCATTGGGCTCGAAGCTAAAGCAGATCTTTCAAAAATTAACTCTGATCCAAATCAGGTTCGTGAAGTTCGTATTCGAGGCGAAAAAGGTACTCTTGAATACTCACTCAGTGAAGACACTAAAGATAAGTATCGAATTCGTGTTCTAGACAAAGGCAACGATATCCTCAGAGTTAAGGGCGAAGTGAGCAAAGTACGCGCTCCAAGCTCGGTTTTAGACAAAGACAGTGAGCTAAAAGTATTTGATCTTAAAGGGGCATTTTACCAAAAGAAAGAAGACAAACTACCCTTTGGTCCCTACCCACCGGCGCAGGATTTATTCCAAGGCGAAAACGGTATGATGCACTTTAAAGGCGATGGACATAAACATTTCTTTTGATTTGCACGCTCATTCTTTGCTAAAAGACTTGCGTGACCCAAAAGACAGTTGATCAAAGTGTTATCAATTTATCCGGCTATCTTTTTACTGTGCTCGACCCTGAGCAAATTCAAACAAAGATCAAAAGCAAAGGTGAAGAGCTTGGAATTAGAGGCACCGTTCTATTAAGTGACGAAGGAATAAATTGTTTTTTTGCTGGCACAGATGAAAGCACACAATCTTTAGCTGAATATATGTTTTCGCCTGACGTGGGCATTCCGCGTTTTGAACTCAAAAAAAGTTTTAGCGATTACATCCCTTTTAAACGCTTTCTTGTAAAAATTAAAAAAGAGATTATCTCTACTGGTAGAGAAGATTTAAACCCTAACTTTGACCAAGCTCCCTACATCGACGCAAAAGAACTTAAAGAATGGTACGACACTAAAAAAGATTTTATTATCTTAGACACACGCAATGATTACGAAATTAAATTAGGCAAATTTGAAAATGCCGTAGATCTTGATGTAACAACCTTTAAAAAATTCATAGCTAAAACGGATGAACTTCCTGCTGAATGGAAATCAAAGCCCGTAGTTACGTACTGTACGGGCGGAATTCGCTGCGAAAAAGCAGCCTTGCATCTAAAAAAACAAGGTTTTGAAAATGTTAAACAACTTCATGGTGGAATTTTAAAGTATTTTGAAGAATGCGGAAATAGCCATTACGAAGGTGAATGTTTTGTGTTCGATAAGCGTATTGGTGTAGACGCCAACCTTTTAGAAACTGAATCCACCCAATGTTACGCTTGCCGCGCGCCACTCGTACCTAAAGACTTACAAAGCGAGTATTACTTTTACGGGGAATCTTGCCCTTACTGTAAAAAGAAAAAAAGCCACACTGAGATTAAATAAACTAAGACTTAGTCATTAGTTTATATAAAACTGCGGCCTAGACAGAGATTCGTTAGATACACCTAAAATCATTTCGCGCTCACGAATTTGTTTTTGAGTAAAATCAAAAACTCGTTGCCAGTTAAGCTCAGTCATCTTTTTACCTTCAGCATGTTTCTTAAGGGCTGCTAAATACAATTCACCAAAAATAGTAACGTGTGCGCCAGTGTGGCAGCCAAAACTGGTGCGATCATTTCTTGAAGCTGTGAGGACCTTAGTGTTTTTTAAACCTGCTAAAGTATTTTCTTCTGAAACTTTTTTTGCAGGCAAAATAAAACCACCTGTATGACACCCCTGTAAAACAACATATTTCTGAGTTGATTCTGGCAGTGCAGACAGTGCACTACGTAATCCGCGTGGCGTGAGCAAATAATCATCTGCTTTCTCAGGGTTTTCTAAAGCAAACAAATAGGCCTTATAAACGTTATGATAAATACCAAAGTCGCCTACTTTTGCGTAACCCTGCACTTCTAAACTGTAACTATCGGCCCACATAGGAAGAGCCATGACTTTTTCCATTTTTTTAACGATCTCGGCATCTTTAAAGTCATAGCTAATTTCAGACATGGGAACATTTCCGTGACTTGTAATATAAACATAAATGCTTTGTGGGTTCGATTTAGCAACTTCTCTAAGGTGGCTATATAAAAGTTTAGGATCTGCAAAGTAACAATTTCTCAAAGCAGAGAAAAGTTCTTCGAATTGCTTTTCATCATCGCCATCTTTCTTAACAGGTGGCACGTAATAACAAGCAATCTCTTCTTCCGTGTAGCCTTGTGCTAACCAAAATTTTTGTTGATCAATTATTTCCTGCGAAAAGTTAGCGGAGTCTTGGCTGCCTGCGATTAAGAATATTTTGGTTTTGGGAGATACATTTCCCACAGCAACCCTATAACCATTTGTAAGTTTATAACTATTATGTGCAGTGTGTGAACAAGCTCCCAAAAGTGAGAGAGATAAAATCCATGAAAACTTTGAACTCAACGGCATGCCTTGCTTATACTGCAACGCGTCACGAGATGCAACCCTTGGCTCCTCTCATAGAGGACAGAGAAAAGCTAAAAGCTTTTGATTTTAAAGAGTTTTCTTCAAAACCACAAAGCTCAAATCTCTTCGCTTAGGAATGCCAAAACGGGGATTCTCCATTGGGAAAGCGCCCTTTTCGGAGCCCAGAACATAACCACGGCGCTGATACCAATTGAGCAGTTCTGTTCTTAATTCAATTACCTTCATTTCCATCACTGAGCATCGCCAATCCTTGCGAACAAAGTTCTCGGCTTCATGAAGAATATGTCTCCCTAGCCCAGAGGCTTGTAAGGTTGGCGCTACAGTTAACATTCCCAAGTAAGCAGTTTCGGAATCTTTATTCTCAAGTTCTACACAACCCACAAGTGTTTGCGTGGAAGAAAACAACAGAAGAATCACAGAGCTTGCTTTTAGAATGATTTCTGTAATTTGCTCAGGATCTGTGCGCTGTCCACCCAGCAAATCGGCTTCAGTTGTCCAACCCAATTTAGAGCTCTCTCCTCGATAGGCAGAGTTTACCAAAACTGAAATATCATAGGCATCTTCTACGGTAGCTTTTCTCAAAGTGCCTTTTTCTACTTTCTTCATCAACTCTATAAACATTCTAGCTCAAAGAATCGCTTTTTTATGCAGTACTGACTAGAGATGATTGAGCTATCACTGTTATCAAAATCTTTTATGAACAAAGAAGTCTGAGCAGAAATTAAAAAGCCCCCGCAACTCAATTAAGAGCTGCGAGGGCTTTTAGTTAGAACTACAAGACTTTCTTATCTGTTAGACATTAAGAAAGCAGGGCTTGTAGACATAACGCCATCAATCCAGTCTCTGGCAAATGCTACGTCTGAGTAAACGCCGTACTTGTTAGGACGTGCGCAACCCGCACCCCAAGAAACAACGCCCACCAAAACTTCTACTTTGTCTGCATTTGTCACAACAAGTGGGCCGCCGCTATCGCCTTGGCAAGAATCTTTTCCACCTTCTTTAAGACCCGCACAAATCATACTGTCGTTAATCTCACCTGGGTAAGCAACTAAACATTCTTCATTCGTAACCAAAGGAACACTTACTTCCATAAGTGTAGTCGCTAAACTTCCACCTTCACGAAGAGTTCCCCACCCCATAACGAGTGAGCTACCATCAGTAGAAAGATCAAAAGCTGACTCAGTAAGATCAATCATATCTACGGGAGTAAAAGCACTTTCAGTCGCTAATTCAATCACAGCGTAGTCGTGAGAAATCTCACTCCATGTGTTTACAAACTCAGGGTGAGTTGTAACTTTAACAACCTTGTGAACTTCTGCCGTAGAAGCTGAGGCCGAATTTGACTGTGATCCAATCACAATCTTCATGTCCTTAGGGGCAATGAAATCGACGCAGTGACCAGCGCTCAAGACAAAATTAGGAGCTACAAGTGAGCCTCCACAATAGTGTCCTCGACCGTTTTGCAATGAAACAATGTATGGATGCTTTGTAATATCACTTACAACACCTCCAACAATTTTATTGCTTTTGTTTTGCGAATATTTCAACGGTAGCGCCTGCAACGAACTCGCAATAATTGAAGTAGATAGAACCGTGAATAGGACCTTAGTAACTTTTTTCAATTATCCCCCTTTGTCTTCCCCAGACAAAAGGCTAACAGTCGTTGTCAAAAAACAATCCTAAAAGATCTTAAATTTAATTGGTCAAACTATTCACGTGTTCAAACTGCGCAAACAAAATCAGCTTTGAGATCTAGTCTTAAAGCTCATCCGCTTTTTGTAACTGAATAAAAACTGGATACACATTTTCTTGTGACTGCTCAGTCTCACCAGTTAACTCGGGCATAATTCCCAAAACTTTCCACTGATCAGAGAGCCAAAGTGACGTGCTAGATGTGAGTTTTTTTGTAGAAAATTTTGGATCTTCTACTACGAGGCCATTTCCAGCAACGGGTGTTTTTCGCCATTCAGATTCGGGTGCAGCCGTTACATGCGAAATTGCATAACCTAAATCTACCGTATACCCATCAGCGCCCACAACGCCTTCAACTTCGATGTTCGTTCCCACTTCACGAGTTTCAAATTCTAAACCATCTTCAGTTCCAGAAGCTGCATATTTAATTTCTTTAGTAGATTCAATGAGTGAACGCTGGCCTGAAGGGAATTGAGTTTCACCTCCTGAAACAAGCTTTGCTTTTCCTGCTTTTACTAACTCATGAATCTTAGCTCTATCCGCTACGTAGTCTTCTTTTTTTACGGAATAGATTTCAACTTTAAGTTTCAGAATTTTTCCCTGATTAGCTTCAATTAGCGGCTGCGGGGCAAAGGGATCAACTTGCACTTCTTGGGCATTGACCGATTGATAAGAAAGAGCCCCTACAAGAAACATAGCTAGAACTTTAAAATTTTTCATTATTGCACCTCTAGCGTTTTCTTTAGGGGAACGAGCCGAAACGGTCGATACTTTTCGATTGATTTAAGACTTTGTAACGAGAAAGGCGCCCTGCGTTATCCGTAGGACGCCCTTAAAAAGAGTTTTGCAGGAGCCAGCTAGGACTCCTGCAAATTTAAATTTATCGGAAATACTCAGGGTGAAGAATGCTAAACACTTCAGAACTTATCTCTACGTTTTGGAAGATACTTCCGTAGTGAGGTTCAAGCGCCCTTCCCTCTGCAACAAGCCCAATAGATGCTGGCGCCTTAAGTGCCGATTCATCAAAGAGAGACTCAATTGCCAAGCCCAATACTGGATTTGAAAGTTGAGCCGCTTCTTGTTCATTCTTAATTCTTTCAAGTTCAACACCTAAAGAAGGCTCAATCGGCTCACCTGGAACTACAAGGCCATCTACTATTCCAGCCAATTCCAACACACCACTTATTTCAGATTCAAGATCATCTACACTCACAGTATTTAATCCCTCTGGAAATTGAGCAATTTGTTTTTCAAGTGCAGCTCGTAACTCTTCTACACTCACAGCACTTGTAGCAGCTGCCATATCAGGATTTCTTGCGGCTATGTACTGAGCCATAAGCGACTTAAATGTAGCTCCTTGCTCAATCACATTTTGCAATACTGCTCCCTGAGACAACACATTGAAGCTTGCGAGGTTTTCTTTGTTCGCAAAAAACTTCAAGTCATTTTGCGATCCTAGACGACTCATGACAGGTGCCCCTTCTGGGACATTTCTCATGTCGCTAAAGATACGGAACATTGTTGAGTTATTGTCTGCAGCTTCAAGTCCATTCACATCCAAATTCGCAATCGCGCCTATAGCTGCGTAGTAACGAATCATCTCAGTAGCCTGTGCCTTGTAAGCCTTAGGTAAAGTCAACACACCCAATGCTGTTTCAATTTGCGTCTCTATATTGTTGTTTAAGATTTCTCTTAACAAACTCACAGTTGGCAACTGATCCGGAGAATCTGCTGCGATCACAAGTTTTTCAATATCTGGGTACGCAAGTCTCAAAGAAGCTGCTTCGTAGCGAGGAAAACCAAAGCTGCGCTCAGTAAGCATAATCAAAGAGATCACCTTATCAAGCTCCACACCCGCTACTTGTAAGCGAGTAAGATCATCATCAAGACGACGATCTTCTAACCACTTGGCTTCACCGCGAAGTAGCATGGGTCCTTGATTGGTATTCACTTCAAACTCAAGGAAGCGATCGATGGGAGAAAAAGGATCACTCGATACAGCCTCAGCCGTCATAAACCCCGAAGCATCTGGCGTACGAATAATTTCGTGAAAGAAATCCATTCCCCTCATGGCTCCAACTAAGTTTGGCATAACTGCCGTTTCAATATCTGAACCCAAGATAAGTTGGTAAATAGACTCTTCAAGAAACTGTCTTATCTGAATAAAGTCAGAGATGTTTCTACCCACAATTCCGCCCACTGTTCCAAGATCAAAGTTCAATCGATCGTTTGGAAAGTGTGCAAGAGCATAGCGAGTTTTGTATTCTCGAATTTTATTTTCAACAATCTCTAGCGGAGTCACTCCTTCATCAAAACGCTGACAAGTAGGCGTTAAACCCACATCTTCGTCCGTACAGAAAGCGTAGTCTTTTACTCCAAGAGCTAAGATTTCGTTTTTAGAAACATCTAACCAACCCGTGCGTCCCAAAAGGCTGGGAATCTTTTGAATGGGAAGCAAACTTCCATCTTTAAGTTCCAAAGATTCTCCGTAACCTGCGCGCAACGCCGCAATGTCTTGCGGGCCAAAACCATCGTAAGTCTCGTAGTCGTTGTTGAGGTAATCCATAATACTCGAGTAATCGCGAGTAGTTTCCTCGCCGCGACTCCAGTTTGTTTTATCAAAAGAACCCAAGAAGTTGTGACGTAATCCAAAGTTATGTCCAAGTTCGTGAGCCAATGTGGCGGTCCACATTTTTCCAAGCAACTCTACATCACTTTCTTCACGAGCTTTGTTACCCAAAAGTCCCGCAGAAAAATCAGGCTTTGCTTCATAGACACAGTAATTCGCGCGACGCACTCTGTTTACTAAAGATTGACTTGAAGTCTTAGCGCCAAGACTCGCACTTATTTTTTGAGTCATAAGAGCTTGAGCTTCAAATCCAGGGCGAGCCATGAGGCCATCTTTGCGAATACTCTCAAGAGCCTTCGTTAATTTTGTGGCACGCGGAGAAAGCGACATCTCAACTTCGTTACGGTTAAGACGCTGACCCACATATTCTAAACGATCCAAGGTGCGACCCTTGCGTTGAAGGTTGCGCTTTCCAGCAGCTGTAGGCTTAAAGCTTGCTATAAAGTTTCCACTTAAAGGTGCGGAAGCTGGTAAATCTGATTTGCCTTGTGGAGCATGAATTTCTCCGCGCGCCTTAGCTATTTCAGGTTGAGCTTCTGCCAATGAGAGTGGCGCCATGATTTGATTGCGCGCATCTTCAGCAGCTTGCATGCGCTTCATGCGAGCAATGGCCTTAGTCATGTTACCCGCATAGAGGAACACACTTGCAGCTTCTACTCGCCCAGAGCGAGGGTTTGGATGCGAACCCCCAAGTCCAATGATCGGAGACTCGGTACCCTTTTCTACGTAGTAAACATAGTTGCGATCTAAATCACCCAAGACTCCAGTCGTAT
>CAZIFW010000064.1:0-14797 GCA_964538275.1 uncultured Bacteriovoracaceae bacterium | reverse complement strand
TCTTTGTTGAATTGTCCTTCTTTGGTGAGATTTCCCCAGAGGTAAACTTTGCCATATCCATGAGAATAAATTTCATGAAAATCTACAGGACTAAGTTTTTCTATGAGGAGTTCACCCGTGTATGTATAATATTTTCTAGAGTCGCTTGTAGATTTCCAAGTGAGAGACCCCTGGCATTTTTTATCTTCATCTTCTTGAAGTGGGCAAATAATTTCATCTTTGGTGAAAATATTAACCAAGCGGGCATCGCTTAGAAAGTTTTGGTTGTCTTTAGTCTGTGCATAGAGCTGCCAGTTAGAACCTAGTCTTAATTTATGGGTAGGAATTTCATTTTGTGCAATTCTATTAAATTCTAAACGATAAGAGGCCATTCGGGCATCTTGTTCAGTTTCAAGCCTTAAGTTTAAAATAGAAATGAAATCTTCAATTTCTAGTTCATGAAATCCGTCATCAGTATATTCTGTTCCCCATGAGTTTTTAAAGCGTATCAGATAGTCTCCATCATCATTGATGCGAACATCCGTCACGAGAACAGAATGAAAGCCACAATCTTCAGAGGCTCCGATGTGAGTGTTTTTACGTCGTGCATTTAATGCGGTTTCAGGAGAAAGTTTATTGGAAAATCCTCTGATAAAGAATCCGCAAACGCCCATAACTTGCGCTTTTTTCACGGCTAAGCGTTTTCCCAAGAGTGACATTTCTTTAACAAGATTGCTTGTGTTCACATTACTGTGCTGAATTTTGAACTTTGGTATTTCTACCTTGGGTTGTGGAACAAATGTTATTTTTTGGGAAATATCAATAAGTGCACTTTGATAGTCCTCTTCTTGAAGGGAGATAGAGATCAGTCGAGGTCTTTGTGCGGGGATGGAGATGTGATTTCCGTGAAATCCTTTGCCTTCTTTAATTGCGTAAAAATCTTTAATGAGTTTAGATTCGAAGGGCTCACTTCTTTCAGAATTTAAAAAAGCACCCTGTGAAGCAACTTTGATGAAGTCGTAGTGAAGAAAAGTGAAGGCTAAATCAGGGTGAAGAAGTATTTTTGTAGAGTCGAATGTGTTCAATCTAAGGAGTGAGTAAACAGAGGGCTTTTGCTCTTCATTGAGGTTGAGATTATTTATTAATAAATCCCTAATTGAAAAAGCATAACAGAGCGAAGATTCGTCTTGATCACATATTTCTTTAAGCTCTGTGTATGTATTTTTATCTGAAGGGGCAAGTACTTCAGCATCATAGGATTGCTTAAAGGCTTTTGAGGCCTGATCAATGAGTCGAGGGCTTAAGGGAGGGTGGTAAGAGGTGTTGTCGTAATCTTTTTTTTCAATGACGCGTTCTTTAATAATTGCAGTTTCGTTGTTTGTTTTGCCGCATGAGTAAATACCTATTAAAATTAAGGCTTTAAGCGAGGACCCTTTATTTTTTAGTAAAAACAAAGAAAGCATGGGAAGCAAACATAACACAACGCGTCTGAGTCATCAAAGGGCATCAGTATTTACAGTTCCCTCCTAGTGAATACGCTGGGGAGGGGTTTGAAATCCTTGTTTCTCAACTCAGTTGAAAAATGTTTTTTTGACTGTTTTGTGCGCTCAATATTCTTGAATAATAAACTCTGAATTGGAGGAGCTTCTATGAATTATAGGAATTTTGCATTTGTTTTTTTAGGAACCGCATTGGTTTCTTGTAATAGCTCGGGTGGGGGTGGAGGTATTGTATTGTTCCCGTCCACATCGGGTATTGAAAGTACTGAAATGGCCGGTGTTATTGGGGGTTCTTTTGAATCACTTGGTGGAACTGACTTTGGTTCTTCTGGTGTTAGAAGATCTAAATCATATCTTTCTCAAAAAGGAATAAAATTAAATACCCGCTTCACTCCGGAAGAGCAAAGTTCAGAGGATCCTAATTGTTCAAACAAAGGACGTCCTTGGGATTCTCAACTAGACCAAGCTATGTCAGAAAATGATACAGAATACTCAAATCTTCGCTTTAGATGTCTTGCAACCATCAATTCAAACAGTCCTGAAACTGTTCGTGGAGTGTTAGCACAAGCAGCAGAGCTTTCTTGCGCACTTGAAGCAATCACGGGTCAACCTGTTTCATTTCCTTCAACTGTAGGTGATAACGAAGTGCCATTTTCTAATGCAGACTTAACAACAACAGGTTGTTTTGCAGATACAAGCGAAATGCCCACAAACGTTAGCGGTACAGTTACTTACACAACTCTAAATTCACAGAACAATGGCTTTGAAGAGAAAATTAAAATTGAGATTGATGACATGGATCCAAATACAGTTGGTGATCAACCTTTTGAATATTCCATGTTCTTTTTCAACGAAGACAATCGAATGGGCATTAAAACAGTAGAAGAAGCAGAGGGGCTTGATGGCGCAGGTGGATCTGCCCAGGTTCTTGTGGATCTCAATGAGAATGTGATTTTCTTTAACTACATTGATGATAGAGCGCGTAATGGTGAAGATTATCGCACTCTTGTTCGTCTAAAAATGAATGCTACATTTGATGCAAACTTCAATATTACAGCGGTAAGTGAAGGAACGGGCTTTAGTTTAAATAGCGGACCCAATAAAAATGAAAGTTACAGCGGGGCTACAATTACTGGAAGTCAAACAACAGGATTTAAGTCCAGAGCGTTTTACTATTTCAACGATCCTGCTCCTACCATTCAGCCAAGATCTATGAACTGTATTGACGGTCTTTGTGATGGGATGGATGGTTTGTATCCTGTGGATGAAACAGAAGCTGAAAACGTGTTTATGGATAACCAGACAACTTGGTCTAACTTTATTTTAGGTACGGGAACTCTCTGTGCAGAAGATGATGTAACTCTAGCAGCAGTGCCTTCAACTGGCAGTTTAGGTGTTTGTCTTGCACGTTAGAATTTAGTTTTATAAAAAAAATAAAAGCGAGAATGGCACTTGATTGCCATTCTCGCTTTTTTATTTTTGTTGATACTGAATGAGTTCAGAAAGTTCATTAGTAGTGCGCGCCAAGAAGGCTTCAAATCTTTCAGTCGTGTTGAGCACACAAATGTTTCCTGAACTGAGCGCAACACTGGATAGGTTTTTTGATTTTATGAGTTCATCTTCTAGGCGAGCCTTTGGGTTAATAATGACTAGGTTAAAGCTTAGGGTTCTCTTTTTTTCATGTTTAGACCAATCATAAGTTCCGTCGGGCAGAAGGCTTTCAACTGCAAAAACACGAATGCCAAAGTTCAGTTGAGTGTTAATATATGAGGCAAATTCTGATAGCCCTTTAATGGGTAGGTAACGTTGATTTGAAGCTATTGCAGTCGTGTTTTGAAGGCTTAAGATGTTTCCAATATTTTCTTCAGTGACTTGAGAATAGTCTAGGACTTTAAAGAAAAAACTTTTGAAATGAGTATTTAACCTCTTCAGCGTTTCTTCGTGATTTGGATAGCTTCTTATCCATTTAGAAAATATTTCAAATTGTTTGTAGGTACACTCTTTAGCGTCCATTGAAATATTTTTTGTGTTTAAAATTTCTTTTTC
This sequence comes from uncultured Bacteriovoracaceae bacterium, assembly GCA_964538275.1. Classification (GTDB taxonomy): domain Bacteria; phylum Bdellovibrionota; class UBA2428; order UBA2428; family UBA2428; genus CANIGN01. Next base: position 11,273 of record CAZIFW010000064.1, on the reverse strand, counting down.
ATCATCGTTAATGATATTGCTGTTGTCGTCTACGCGGCTGAGAACAATTCTTCCTAAGGTTATATAGTCTTGAAATTCATAAATATGTTTGCCTTGACCCTCAATATTTACAGTAAACTGATTTTCATCTGTATTATGAGAAAAAGCTTTGAAGGCATTGTTAGCTTCCCACTGGTCAAAGGCTAAAACATAGTCGAGTCCTGTAACGGGATCTTTGCCAGGAGTTTTTTGAGTTATTCGATAAGGATTGAACCAGTTTCCCTCTTTAACAATGAATAGGTTCGAGGAGTCAAATCCTTTGCCATAAACTTCTCCTTTGTATTTACTTCCTGAGTAAAGTTTACGAGAAAAATCAATGTGTAGTTCTTGGATTGGATATTTTCTTATGTTTGATACTGGGTGAATTTCTTTGATTCGAATTTGTATCTCATCCGTATCGTCGCGATAAGTAGACACTAGAGAATCGCTCCAGAGATCAATAGGACTTAGAAAATGAGTGTTGTCCGCAAGGGCTAATTGAGAATAAACAAAAAGCCCGAGAGCGTTTATTAGCTTAAGAATGAAAATTTGCTTTGAGAGTGTTTTTCCCATGCAAAGTGTCTTAGACCATGGCAAATAACGCAGCACGTAAAATACACTTGGTGAACCCTAAAGGAACAGCCATAAGGCAAGTTTTGCTTACAGGTAATAGTGCAGAATCAACATGGCGTAGTCGCCCCAAGCATTTGAGCTTTTGCTGTGTTCTTTGAGCCAAAGTGCTTGAAGTTCTATGTGAGGTCTTGGAAAGAATTGCACTCCTGGTCCAAAGCGATAGCGAGAGCTGTCGTTTTTTTCTAAGTTACGTTGGGAGTAGTCTCCCCATGCACTTACCCAAAGACCTTTGAAGGGTTCATATGTGAGTTTTCCCGAGCCAAAGAATCCCCACTCGCGACTGCGGCCCGCATTGAGTTGTTGTTGAAACTGCCAATCAGTGAGAAGTGCCCACTTGTGATTGAATCCAAGCATCGCGTGAGCGCCATAGCGATCGCGCGTGAAGGTATCTGATCTTCGATTCCAATAATGTAGCCCCATTTTGAAGGTATCAATAATGTATTCACCCTGAAGATAAAAACCACGTTCAGCTGAAGCTTCTGTGCGTTTTTCGTAGGGTGATTGCTCGACTCCTGCAACTACTCCAAAGCTTTCAAAGTTTGCCTGAACTTCTGCTAGATCTTTGTATTCAAGGGGCGAAAGTCCGCTGTCTGATCGTGAGCTTAAAAAGTGTTCACTCATCATCACTCCTAAGTTGGGATGAGCTCGTCCAACTTTAAGAGTGGCTGATTCGTTGAAGCTCGCAACTACGGCAGCTTTGCGAAATCTGTAGCGATCGCTATTTGCAGTTTTTTCTTGGCCAAATGTAGTGAGCACTAGAAGGTTTTTCCACTTAGCGCCCACTTCAGCATCTGCTTGCATCAAGAACCACTTGCGTCTTCTAACGCTAGAATTTTCTTGGTGAAGCTGAAGATAGCGAAGATCGCCTCCTAAAACTAAACCCGTTTCTTTTTCTCCTTGAATCCACTGACTCGCGTTTTTTGAAAGAGCTCCATGAAGAATGCGTTCCTCGCCTTCGTAATTCCAGCGACTTAAAACTTCGGCAGACATACTTCTTCCGTATGGGGTAAGTACACCTCCACCTGCAGGATTAAAGTGGCAAGAGGCGCAATGAGTGTAACCGTGGCGAATCATTTCTGGAAAAGCGAAGGCACGTTGGCTCAGCATTAGCAGAACAATAAAAGAAGAGGTTTTTAAGAATTGATTTAGAGTTTTCATAATTCGCTCACAGTTCACTCATATTCGTATAAAATTAGCGAGCTAAGCTTGCTCCTGCTGCAGGACTAAGTGTGCTTTGCACTTCGACTTTAACTTCGTCGGCAACCTTGATGCCGGCATACTCTGGGATCTCAATGTTAAAGTCTGAGAGTTTAAGGTTGAATTGACTCAATACAAATAAATCTCCACCTTTCTTCTCACTTTTCCAATCAACCGCTACTTCTTTGCTAACTTTATTGAGAGTTAGGATTGCTTTTACAGAAGGCCCCTTGAGTTGCATAAGGTTAGGATCATAAGCTGTGCTCAATTCTTGGTTCGAGAACTTTAAAGTAGCTGTAGGGCTTTCGTTAACTTTTAAATACTTCTCTTTCATGTGTTCATCTCTAAGTTCGATACCTGTATCTAAAGTTTTTAACGCGAACGTCATCTCTCCAGAAATTTTATTTTCTGTGATTTGAACATTGCCGCTTGGGCCTTCGCCTTTGCCATCAATTTTTAGGAAAGCTGGTTTACCAATAGCTCTAAAAGAGACGTTGCCTTTTTGTGGCGTGCTATTGAGAATATATTTAGCAGCGATGGCCCTATTCAAAGTGGCGAATGTAACAAGAATTGTAAAAATTTTGTAAGTTGTTTTCATGTTTATTGTTCCTTTTTTTATTCAGGTGCTCCGCGCCTAATCCATTCTTCTAAAACTTGAATGTGCTCAGCGGGAACGGGTTCTATGTTGGAGCGAGCAGGTGGCATTTGAACATTGTCATCATCGTCTTCTTCTTCGCCATTGTTAGGCTGAGGAAAAGTTCGGTTTCGAATGACCTCTAAAAGATAACTTCTTTCAGGTTGTTCAAAATTAACGAGACCTGCTCGAGGGTTGATAATTTCTTCTCGTGTTGTCAGAGGCTGAAGTCGTGTGTTGCTACTGCTGTGACAGGCCGTACAGCGCGCACTAAAGACATGAACTTTCAAAGAAGCATAGGTTGGAGCAAGAGGTGGAAGAACGGGGTCGGGAGTGTTGTCTCCTCCGCCGCCATCAATAGTATCAACGGGCACAGGGGCTAGAGGCATCCCCTTTGAAATCCATAAAGCTAAAAGTTGTTTAGCTCTTGAAGAAAGTGCGCCTCCTGGAGGCATTCTTCCCGCTAATATTGCAGCTTGTGAACGAGCAGCATTTGCTTTTACATTATCGTAAGTCTCAAGATTTACTCCGCCTGCAGTTCCATGGCAGCGAATGCAGTTAGGAGCAAAAACTTCTTTTTCGACATCAGCATAACTAATGGAGCTTACGCTTATAATGGGGCCTCTTTCGTTTCCACCTTTAACTAAGGTCTCATTACAAGCACTTGTTAAGAGTAGTAGGAGTGAGAGAAATGATGTTCGTAGCATTAATTAAATCCTTTATTCGTTTGTGACCCAGATCATGCCGCCCATGCCGCTGCCATCTTGAGGATCAGCGTGACGAGTACAAAAATAACCATAAAAACCTAGTTCATTGAGTACACGGGATTGAGTTTCAAGATGTTCATTTTCTGTCCTAAAGGGATTGATCACATTGTTAAAATCTACGGCAGCCTGCAAGGGGTGTCTGCTACTTGCAGCTATATGAACTAAGGTACCAGGTTTTACTTTGATGCATTGGGGTTCGTAACTACTTCCCTGAAACCCAATACTGATTTCGCTTTCTTCAATCACAATATAGTCCTCAATGGCGCAGTTAGCGTATTCAACAAAGTCCTGCACTTGGGCATTGGCCCATAGTGTAGGGGCTAATGCTAAAATCCAGCATAATTTATTCATATAAAACTCCTTCTCGAGAATATCTCTCGTAAGGACATCTTGTTATGTTTTTTGGAATTAAGCGAAAAGTCTATTCTTGCGAATAGTGTTGTGATTTGTTGCGATAAATATTCACTAAATTATCGATAAAAACTTGTAATACCTGCAGGCTCGGATCTGAAAATTTCTGCAACTTGTAATCGTCTTTGTATTTCAGATTCATTGCCAGCGAAGTTTCTACGAATAACCTCTTCGGTTTTTACAGGATCGAGTGTGAGTTTTTCTTTTGTGTAAATTAAATTGCATTTAAAGGTGCCGTCAGCATCTGAGCAGTCACCCTTTGCTGCGTCACCCGACCAAGGAAATTCTGCGTCTCCAGTATATGAAAGGTCAATTTTATTTTCTTCGCCAGTAAGTTCTAAGGGTAAGTCGTATTTAAAGCGAGTGATATCACCGTTATTGTTTTCATGAAACTTGTATTCGGTGTCGTAATTTGAAGAGTTCGTGAGGCTTTCCTCTTTTACAGGAACATTATAATTTCCTTCTGCTTTTGAATCGGCTTGTCCTATGTAAGCAGAAAAAATACTAAGTTGAATTCCTAAGATATATTTAAATTTCATTTTCACTACCCCTCAAATAATACTGAGTCGCTCGTGCACGACCACTCTTTTGCAAAATATTTCTCTTCAGTAATAAAGTCAAATCGCGGCAGGCCGTCATCTTGCATGTCTTAAATTGTTTTGCGTAATCAGTGACTCCTATAAAAGAGCCATCTTTCAGGAGCTTAATAAGTTTAATTTGCCTGTGATTTAAATCACTTGAGTTAATTACAGGCGCGTTAAAGTGTTTGTCTTTATCTTCTTTAATCGAGGTATTGCTTTGAACTTCAAATATATTTTTACTGTCGCTGACAGAGTTGAGAGAGTTGTAGAGAATTTTTACTTCAGCATTTAGCGAGTAGCCACCGGATCCCCATTCAATCCAATTGTAAAAGGAGCCAAGATTTTTTCTTAATTTGGCAATAGTAGCTTGCAGTAGATTGTCGTGCCTATCAGGACGATATTCATAGCCCCATATTTGCTTAACAATATTTTCTTTACTAATAGTGCTGCCTCCTTCAAGAAGAGTGAGGATTTTAACCATGGGTTGAGTGATGCCTTCAGGTATCCAGTTTAAATCTCCTTTAGAGTAAGCAATCATTTGCCCGCGCAATGGGCCAAGTAAGATAAATGAACTACTGATTTTTTGTTTTAATAGAAGCGGTGTAAGGCCAAACAACCCAGACTTTTCTAAATCAACAATATCTATACTTTGATTAAGAGCTGCATCAATGAAGTCACCAATGCTATCTTCTTTGGTCTTAATCTCCATGGAATGAGATTTGTTTGATCGACTGTATATGCGCTCATCTAAAAAGTTTATAAACTTATCTTTAGAGCTTGTTGGAGTATGTTTGTTGTTGAGTTCTGAGGTGATTTTATTTTCAAGTCCCTCTAATTGATTAAGGTAAAAACGATCTATCTTTTTTACAAGATTTCCTTTGCAGCTTCTAAGGAGTGTGAGGGCAGCTTTGCTTTCCCCTTGAAGGTACAAAATGTAAGAATATCGTAGGTTGAAGACTGCTGATTGTCTTCTGTTTTGATGTTTATAAATACTTTCGGCATTATCATCGAGAAGTTCTTTAGCTTTTGAAACCTTGCCTCTAAGAATCAGTTGTCTTGAAAGTTCAAGATACAATTCAGCTTTTGAATAAGTGTCTTCTGGTTTTAAAGTTCTTAGCGCTTTGTAGAGATGTTTTTCTGTGTTTTTTAAATCTACACCGTATTGTGCCTTAAACTTTTCGCGAGCAATTTGAAAAGCGCTACTGAGGCCACCATTGCCAAGTTCGGTGGCAAACTCAATAGCGCGTTCGAGTTCTTTAATGCCTTTGTGTACTTCGCCAAGTTGGCAGTTGCAGTGTCCAATCAGTTCAGAGGCAAAAGCTTGGCCGAAAAGATAGTTTCCTTCAAACGCAGCTTGATAGGCTTTTTCTGCCATTTTTCTAGAGACTTTGAATCGCCCATGGAAGAATCTATAAAAAGCGGCGCCTTGATAAGCGAAGAACGCTTCTTTCCAAGAATTTTTATTTTTCTTTCTTAGTTTTCGATATTCATTCAGACTAAGGGCAAAATATTTAGAAGCTTCGACATAGCGAGATGTTCTTACGAGGCCTATTCCAATAAAAAATCGTGCCTCTGTGAATTCGCTTCTGTCTGAGTTTTTTTGTTGAAGAGCGAGTTGGTAGAGGGTGATGGCTTCTAGAAGCTCTCCCGTAAACACCAGCGAACCAATTTGATACGGCCAGTCCGATGAATGCTTACTTTTAAAAAGCGGAGCCTTGCCTAAAATTTTCAGAACGGCTGCATGATTGCCGCAATAGAACTGCTGTGCTGCATTCGACATTTTGCCTCCCCTTAGATGCGCAATTTATCACAACAAATTACAACAAAAAAGAGAAGAAAAGGCTTTTGGCCTCTTAGAACTTCTTTCCTTAAATTGTATTTATGAAGAAAATTTCAATTATAGGAGCCGGCCCAGTAGGGCTGCTTTTAGCTTTAAAGCTCTCTTCGCGTGGTTACCGAGTTGAGATTTTTGAAAGACGCCCTGATATGCGTAAAAACAAGTTACAGGCAGGGCGATCCATTAATATCACGCTCTCGCATCGGGGTATTTTTGCTCTTTCAACGCTTGGTATAGAAGATAAAATTCTTAAGCGTGCAACTCCATTATTAGGGCGCATGATACATGATTTGAACAATGAAAGTTCCTTTCAGCCCTATGGTAAAAAAAGCAATGAGTGTCTTCATTCTATTTCAAGAGCCGAACTCAATTGCGCGTTACTGGATGCGGTAGAAAAAGAAGGTCTTTGTAATATACATTTTTCTAAAAAGCTTGAGTCCTACGATTTTAAAAAAAAGCTTATGTATCTGAGTAATGAAATAACAGGTGAAGAAGAGGTACTTGAAGCTGAATGCATCATTGGTAGCGACGGCTCGGCAAGCGCGTTACGTGAATCAATGAGAAAGCAAAAAGGAATTCGTGTTGAGAATTCGCTTTTGGATTATGGATACAAAGAGTTGTGTATTCCAGCAAATCAAGATGGAACATTTCAAATGCAAAGTCAGGCGTTGCATATATGGCCACGCAATAAATTCATGCTCATTGCCCAACCCAATTTTGACGCTTCTTTTTCTTGCACGCTTTTTTTGCCTTTTGAGGGCAAGGAAAGCTTCAGGTCGTTAAGTCATGAAAGTAATACACAATATTTACGTAAGTTCTTTCAAAAATATTTTCCAGATGCGACTCAACTCATCTCAAATTTAGAGGATAACTTTATAAAAAGTCCTGTAGGTAAAATGATTACCGTTAAAGTAGATAGATGGAATGCTAGAGGGCAAGCCTTGCTGATTGGAGATGCTGCTCACGCAATTGTGCCGTTTTATGGGCAGGGATTAAATTGTAGCTTTGAAGATTGTGTATTGCTCAGTGAGGAAATTGATCGTCATCGTGATTTAGAAAATGCTTTTGAAAGTTTTTCAACTAAACGCAAACCCGACTGTGATGCAATTTCACAAATGGCCTTAGAAAATTTTGTTGAGATACGAACGAAAGTTGGACAATCGAAATTCATGCTAGAAAAAGAAATTGAAAAAAAATTAGTTGAGTTCTTTCCAAGAGATTATATTCCTCGCTATAACCTCGTGAGCTTTTCCAGGCAGCCCTATCGACATGCTCTTATGGCGGGGCAAATTCAGACTAAGATGCTCAGTAAACTTTCGCAGGGATTATCAAATGTGAATGATCTTAAAATGGAAACAGTTAAACGTTTAATGGCTGATTATAGGCAAGAGTTAAAACTAAGTTGCTGAATCCAGTCGGAGCGGGGGTAGGGTGCTAAAAGGCTTGCAATTAGACGCATTGCACAATATGTTAGGGGCCTATGATTTTGGCAATTTTTTTATACATGAGTTCATTGGGCATCTTAAATGCGCTTCCTGATACGAGTGAGTGGATAGATGAACTTGCTTCGCTAAAGGTTAAAGCAGGATATTACAAGGCAAATCACAAAATCACAGGTGCTCGTTATCTTCCAGTGACTGCCATCCTAGAGCATACTTCATTTGATTCACTTTCATTCTCAGAGGCTAAGGACTACCGAGTGGACCTTCTCTTGTATAATGAAGAGCAAGTTATTCCAGAGAAGGAAAAAGCTCTCTCCAAATACATCGAAGATGAAATTGCTCAATCCGTCCCTAAATACTTTTTGCTTATACAGAAAAAAGATCCCACTTTTACTAAAGTTCAAAGAGTCGTGCTTTGTCCTCTTGCTTTGGCGCTTGCTATAAGTGAAAAGGAAATTAAAAAGTTAGAGTCTGCAAAACTTAGTGAGCTTGCAGAGGAATCTGTTTACGAAACTCTTCACGGACTGATTTCAAAAATCGATGAAATGAAGCTTCTTAATATGGGTCCCGAAGCTCCCAGTAAAAAAACAGCTATTTCGATATATCCTCACGGGCCTCTTTATCCTCTTCAGCGCTAGTGCAGTCATACTGAAAGTGAAGAAAACCTGCGGGTTCTGAAGATGCAAATAGCATAGATGCTCGCATTCTGTTTGATATGCTCTCTGCTCCTTCGATTGAAAACTCCTTTTGAGCCATATCGAGAGTTTGGGCTAGGTCGACATCTAATTTATCATAGGTGATAAAGCAGATACCAGTCTTGCTTGTGTCTTCTGGTGAGAACACACACTTTGCCTCACTCACGTTTTTCCCAGTGTAATAATGATACTTACCTTCAATGATTGTTTTTTTTAAAAGTATGGGAAGTGACTCTCCTGCAAGAGATGAAGGAAGCAAGTAGCGGATATATTCCGGAGCTTCCAAATCACACACTTTATCTTCTAGTTCGGCAGAGGTTTTGTAAGTTGGATTCTCCGATTCATTGAATTGTCGTTTAATGACAGGCACTGAATAAGTCGCTGAAACTTTGACGGTGTCTGCATCAATCTGAAGCAATATAAATAAAAAACAAAAAAGAAATATCCCCATCCTCATAGAATGAGGTTTATTCGTAGGAGGCAATTTCTGCAACTTGTGACAGAATTATAAAGGACGAGTTTTGCACTTTTTGCTCCCAACTTTAATTACAACAAATCACAACATTTTAAGCCAGAATAGACTTTTCGCTTCTTTTGCTGGAAGTGCGTATCTTTTAAAACATGAACAAGAGAACGAAATCCTCTAAGTCTCAAACGGTACAAATCTCCGGAATGCAGGGTGGGGCAAGTCCTTCGCCTGGAATGGGAGTCGCGCAATCGCTTCGAGAAGGATTCCCAGATCTGAATCTTATAGGGATTGACTACTCAACACGTAGTCTGGGCATACACGTACGAGAGTTGGATGAAGTGCGAATACTTCCTTCTTGGAAGTATGTAAATGAAGAGCTTTGGGTGAGCGACATAGCAACTCAAGATGAGAATACTCTATGGCTTCCAACACTGGATCTGGAGCTACGATATGCTGCACCCTTTGAGCTGAGTCCTGAAAAATATCTCGGACCTAACATCGCAGCCCTCAATTTGTGTGCAAAGCCGGGTGTGATTCTCTCAAAAAACATGCCCTTCAATATTCCCTCATTTGTAAAAATTGCTGCAAAAACTGAAGAGGAGTGTGCCGAGTTCTGTAGGTTCAACGATTGGGATGTTTTTGTAAAAGGGCCACATTACGAAGCAGAGCGAGTCGTTAATTTGGAATCTCTTCGTGCTGCTAGAAAGAGCATCGAGAAAAAATGGCAAACACGAGATTTATTTATTCAAAAAAGAATTATAGGGCACGAGCGTTCGGTAGCTTTTGCTGCATTTCGCGGAGAACTCCTTGGCGCTGTTAGTTTAGAAAAAACTGAAATTTCTGTAGATGGAAAAACTTGGGGTGGCCGCGTAGAGAAGTTAAGTGCTGATTGGGAGCAAAAGCTTAGAGCAAAAGTAAGGGAGCTCAATTGGACGGGCGGTGCTGAAATCGAAATGATACGTGATTTGAATGGTGAAGATTGGCTTATAGAATTAAACCCACGCTTCCCTGCGTGGATTAACGGAGCCACTCTTGCAGGAGTAAATTTACCCGCACGTTTAGTCGCTCGAGCTTTTGGAAGAGAAGCTCCTCGCGAATTCGTTCGCACAGAAGAATTTGTGCGCGTGACGCACGAAATTCCTTTAAGAAAAAGTTTTTCACTTACCAATTACAAAACAGCTGGAGCCGGAAAGCGTAGCGCCAGCGGCAAATATACAACAGCTTTTGAAGGGTTGCTTGATCGTTTAAAAAACTTACCTGCGCCCCCATCAGGTATCCCCGTTATTCATCAGTCTGAAGTATCCGAGAAGCCTTCGGCTGAACTTTTGCAAATTGTAGAGTTTGCTCAGAAGGAAAACACTCCACGCACTTATCTAATGGAAGAACACGCGGAACAAAATTTTGCACTCCTTGCTAAAAAGTGTGAAAGCAAAAGTAATCAGGATATGAAAATAAAAGTAGGTTTTAGTATTAAAACCTCGCCTGAAAAAACGTATCTTAAATGGGCTAAGAAGTATGGCTTTTATGCGGAATGTATCAGTCAACATGAAGCAAGCTTGGCGCGCACACACGGATTTCCGTTAAAAAATATAATACTCAATGGCCCTGGAAAGTTTTGGCCTCTTAACTCACATATCGCTCACGGTGTGGATGCAATCTTTGCAGATTCTGTTTCAGAGTTAGAGTACATCGTAAAATGCCGTATTTATCCTCGCACCTTAGGTATTCGTGTACGCCCAGCAATTTTTGATTCTCGTTTTGGCATTGATCTTTCTAATTATGAGACATTCCAAAAGGTAAGCCGGCTTTTAACGGAACTGCCTTCTGATATTCGCATTGGCATACATTTTCACCTTGCAAGCAGCGGATATGGAATACCCTTTTGGTTTGATTGCCTGAATTCAGTACTTGGACAGGCTGCAACTTTAGAAAAGATTTCAGGCCGCAGTGTAGCTACTTTTGACATCGGAGGTGGATGGCTGCCTAAAGACTTTAAAGATTTAAATTTTGAAACTCTTAGAACACTCATCAAGGAGAAACTTCCCGCAGTAGACCAGTTAATTCTGGAGCCAGGTAAGGCGCTCACGCAAGACTCAGTTTGTTTAGTTACGCGAGTTCTTGATGTGAGATCGGAAGATGATGACAAGTTAGATGTTGTTGTTGATAGCAGTGTTAACGATTTTCCAGTGCGTATGATCAATGCGCAAAAGGCTTATTGGTGGAATCAGCGCACGATGGAGTTAGAGCCATTAAAGTTTGGCACTGGACGCATATTGGGCCGAATATGCATGGAAGATGACATTTTAAGTTCGGATCTTTCGTTGCCTCCTGAAATGCAGCGAGGCGATTTAATTGTGTTTATGGATATGGGTGCTTATCAGAGGAGTATGTCTTATGAATTTGGAATTGCAAAAGGAAAAGAATTTTCAACGTTGGATGGAGCAACCTATCTCAGAGATCAGCCACCACAGATCTCGGTGCTGTGAAGAGGCTCATGAGTGGTTAGTGGGTACCTATGCTGCAAAAGCGCGTACTCATGCTGGATCGGGTTGGACCTCTAGTTTATTAGCTCTCATAGAAGATTTTGAG
>CAZIFW010000063.1:0-14822 GCA_964538275.1 uncultured Bacteriovoracaceae bacterium | reverse complement strand
AAACAAATGCTGCATGACTTTGAAAACCCAACAAAGCCGCTCTTTCTTGGCGCAATTCTGCAATTCGCGCAGTCATGGCGCGATTATCATACGGATCCTTTAAGCCGCGACTCGCGTAAGATCTCCACATTTTTTCGCGAAGATCACGATTTTCGGCGTAGGTTACAACAGATACATAAGTAGGAGCATCTAAGGTGAACAACCATCCTTTTAATCCTTTGCTTTCAGCTTTCTGTTTAGCTGCTTCGAGCTCCCGCTCCGGCAATCCTTTAAGCTCGCTCTCATGAAGGACAACGTGTTGAAAAGCGGCTGTTTCTTTTACTAAGTTCTCACTAAATTTTAGGGCAAGGACTCCCAGCTCTTCGTCTATTTTGCGAAGTATAACTTTTTTATCTTCGGGCAAGTTCACTCCGTTTTGAACAAAACTACGATGTACTTTTTCAGCAAAGCGCGCCCACTCACCTGTTATTCCTTTAGTCTTGATTGCGGTAAGGGCTTGATCAATTTTCTTAAAAAGATCTACATCTAAACTCACTTCATTTTCGTACTTGCTCATTTCAGGAGCAATTTCTTGTGAATAAGCGTGCATCTCAGGAGTGCCATCAGAACTGAGCAAGCTAAAGAAAACTTGTCCAAACTCCTCCAGTTCGTAACTCATCTCAGAGAATTCTTTAAAAAAAGAGACGGGCTCTTCTGCGCTGTTGCGAGTTTTAAGTATAGCTAAACGCTCGCGACCTTTTGCCAATGCCTCTACAAAGCAATCCTTGTACACATCCATGCTTAGAGTAGAGAAGTCAAAAGCACCGTCGAATGCCGCTTTTTTAAATGTCATATAAAAACAATATCAGAGTCATGTCTGCCTTGGAAGAAAGCCTGTAAATGCTCCCAAACGAAGAGCGGGCAGCGTAGCTCCCTGTTGACTCTCGGCGTTGGCATCTCTATCCTTAGCAGGTGGCAAAGCGGGGGAAACTCACCAAAAAACAAGCCTCTAAAAAAGATTGGCTTTGGCGCATCGGAAACTTAGCGAGCTGGCTTTGTTTTGTGCATTGCCTAGCGACGGTCATATTAACTTTTGTCGCTCCATCTCTCTTACGCCTTATGCCTCATAATTTTTACTACGAGATGGGTGCATGGGTTTTTGTTCTTATTTCCAGCCTTTTTTTACTTTCAAGAGTTCCACGTGAAAAATGGCACATGATAACATTTGTTGTTTTAGCCCTAGCAGGAACCCTAGTGCTGCTGCTCGATAGGCAAATTGCCAACCATAATTACTTTGCGGCTTGTTTTATGGCCCTTGCCATTTTTCAACTCTATTTAACCTTAAGTCACCATATTCAAGAACACTCCGGTGACGACGAGTGCTGCCAACACCCTCATCACAAACACCACAATAAGGTTGAAAAACGTTCATGAGTGCTAACGAGGGGGGCTCAAAAGGACAGCTCAGCTTACCCATTAATTTTTTCCGTGAACTGGATCGCAACTTCCACAAAGGTGGCAGAAGTTTTTACTTCTTTGACCTCGACGACAACCTTCTACATCTTTCCACAACGATTGTAGTTTTTTCAAAAAAAGACGGAAGCCCCAAAGAACTCAGTACCGAAGAATATGCGAGTGTTAAAGACGAACTGAATGATCCCAAATCTCCTTGGTTTGCCTATGAGACTCGATTCACCAATGGATTTAATTCCTTCATGAATTTTCGAGATCAAAAAATTGATCCGCGTAAAGAAGAACACATGCTCATTCACGATCTCAGAAAAGCCCTCGATAATTCCCAACTAGAATGGAAGGGACCTTCTTGGAATTTCTTTGCATATGCTGTAGAAAATAGCCGCCCTATCTCAATCATTACAGCTCGCGGACACCATCCCAACACTATTAAACGTGCGTTGAATCACCTTGTGCAAACGCGCGATCTTTTAGCACATCCCAACTATCTAGGCGTTTACCCTGTCTCTCACACCGCAACTCGCGCTGAATTAGGAGATGCCAATGAAACTCTTAGCGTTGCTGAGCTTAAAAAAAGAGCTATTCATCAGTCTGTAAAAGACGCATTTGATTGTTATGGGTACAACCCTCACCATCGTTTTGGCATGAGCGACGATGACGAAGAAAACTTAAAACTCATTTTAGAGGCTTTTCGAGAACTAAAGAAAGAATATCCCGAAAATGCTTTCTTTGCTTTCAATACACATGGTAGAAAACTTCAGAAGCTTGAAGTCACTCTCGATGGTCACGTCGATGAAGAAACCCTCAAAGCTGAACAAGGAAAACTCTTCGAAGATGGACAGTAGCTTTACATTATTTAACGTAAATATTTTAGAACTTTTTATACATTACAAAGAATGGATTATTTTTAACCTAGGAGTGATCGCTCTTCTTATTTTAGATTTAGGCGTTTTTAACAAAAAAGCTCATATCATCCGACTCAAAGAAGCTATTGGTTGGAGCATCTTTTGGGTATTCCTCGCAATGCTTTATGGCGCCTACATCTATTACTCCAAAACGCCTACACTTGCGGCTGAATATTTTACAGCTTACATCGTAGAGAAGTCGCTCTCTGTAGACAATCTTTTCGTTTTTGCAGTTATCTTTGAAACCTTTAAAATTGAACGCCAACATCAACACCGTCTATTATTCTGGGGCGTTTTAGGGGCCATCGTTCTTAGAGCTGCCATGATTCTTGCGGGTAGCGCTCTCTTAGATCGCTTTCACTTCTTGATTTATATTTTTGGCGCAATCCTGCTCTTTACGGGTATTAAATTTTTAAGCAAAAAAGAAAACGAACACTTTGAGCCCAAAAAATCCAAAATCTACAAGCTGGCGCAAAAATTCTTGCCTATCACCGACCTACCTCATGAAGGGCGTTTTAGAAAATATGATCCCAAGAGGAAGGGGAATGCATTTACTCTATACTTCATCGCCCTGCTTATTATTGAAAGCACGGACGTAGTATTTGCTGTGGATTCAGTTCCTGCCGTTCTTGCGATTAGCCGCGACCCATTCATCGTATACACTTCAAACATTTTTGCGATTCTTGGACTTCGCTCTCTCTTCTTTGTACTCGAAGACATGCTAGATCGTTTTTATTATTTGCAACCTGCACTTGGCGTAATCTTATGCTTCGTAGGTACAAAAATGCTTCTTGAGCACTGGTTCAAAGTACCTGTACTTGTAAACCTTGGAATCATCCTTGGCACCTTAACTGTTGCCGTGGCTATGTCCTATAATTTGAACAAGAAAAACCAAAGGGCAAAGACTTAAAGTCTCTCTGCCCTTAGTCTTTAAATTGGCCCTTAGTCTAGATTAACTGCGGCTCTTTTATTTTTTGCAGGGTTTGCATATTTCATACAAGCAGCAAAAAAGTTTTCATCTGGAATATCTGCGCATCGACCCTCTATCTTGATACCCCAAATACGGTCTGAAACCGTAGGTGCTAAAAGATTGCATCGCTGCTCTGAAGTTCCTACTCTAACTTTAATAAGAAACTTCGAAGGGTCACACTTACCATCGTCATGGTAGAATTCTACATATTCTTCAACGTTGTTATCATTACCCCCGTTTCCATTATCTCCCGTGCTGTCTTCAATGAGCTCTGCAATAACTTTCATCATGCATGTGTTATCGCCCTGACAATTTTCAAGATCCCGATCCACCGAACTTCTTGCCACAGCAAAGCCCAACGAAAGTACTCCCAAACCCAACAAAAATCTTTTCATGTATTTACCTCCAGTGAGGAATTTAAATAATCATTTGCAGATATTCACGAATGAGCGCGTTGGAAAAAAGGTTATTCAAAAAGAATAAAAAGCGTTCCTGAATGTAACTTAGAGAACGTCTTGTTTACTGAGCGATTTAATATAGAGATAGAGAGACTCAGAGGCTATTTCGGGAGTCACTCCATATTTATCTTTGTACTTCTTAGACCAAGAACGACTAGGAGGAGCCGTCATACCTAACATTTGCCCGTCATAAGGAGCACCTGCTTTTGCAATGTCAAACCAAGGTCTTTTGAAACTAGAATTGTGAACAATGGCACCTTTAAGCATAAGATGCGTTGTCGCTTCTTTCATTTTTGTCTTAAAGCCTTCTTTATCTTTGGCGTAAGCTGCATCGCCTCCAAGAATTTTATAGATTTTCCAAGACTTGGGATTTTGTAAGTTAGCAGCTGTTTTTACACTTCCACCCACTCCACCTACACCATGGCAGTAAACACAAGAGTTCGCCCCTTGCTGGTTATAAAGCCCGTTCCCCATAGCTTCACGTGGAATATTAGGATTCAACTTTTGGTCTTGTGCCTGAACAGCTGTTGTTAAAAATCCCAAACCTAAACAAAATCCCGCCAAAATGCGCATGGTTTATTTCTAGCGCCTAATGAGCCGACGGCCAAGTTACTTTTTAAAGATTAGAGCTTGGCAAATCGCAAAAAATCTATGAAAAGAGAAGGACCGTAAAATGTCTCTTTGGAGGTCAGGTAGCTCAGTCGGTAGAGCAGAGGATTGAAAATCCTCGTGTCGGGGGTTCGATTCCCTCCCTGACCACCATTTTCATTCCTGTGCGTAGCACAGAAATGAAAATGGTTATCTGGCACGGAATAACAACACTCACACTAGGGGCTTCGATTTGATTGCAGGGGCCAATACTCGCTTACTGCTCAACACAAATAAGTCTATCAGTTGCACTTAAGGTACAGTCGGTAGTGGCGTTGTTGCCAATCGAAGCAGATGTTGTTTGATTCAGTTGGGCCTGACGGGGAAAGCCTCCAGTATTATCTGTCCATGAGTCGCAATTATTAGGGCCATTCGTCCAGTCACCTAGCATACCTGTGAAAGCAAAAATGTTACTTGTGCTAAAAGCTGCATCAAGAGGAAAGGTAAAAACTCTATCTGCAGTGGTAGTGCCTATAACGACATCGTCAACTTCTCTTCTATATTCCATGTTGGCATAAAGTACCCAGTCTGTTGGAGTTGGACTCGCGCTTCTAGAAGAAGCTGCAAGCAATGCTTTGTACGTTCCAGTACCCGGATAATTAGTGTCTGTCATACAAAGATTGTCCGCACCGCTCACACCACCTAAATCTCCATCAAAAGTTGCTGCTGTTATAAAAATCAATTTAGGCCCCGTTACGCCGCCGGCTGTAGTGCCGGAACCAGAAGAATTACAAGAAATCAGCGTCAATAATAAAAGGGCATTAGGCAGTAATAAGTTAGTTTTCATTAAAAAATTTAATCCTCTAAAGTATATTTTTGCCCATATCCCTAAAATGTCAAATAAGGCTATTATAAGTGGTATTAAAATCGAGTATCTCAATAACTCATGGCAACGAAGAAGCGAATCCCCAGAAAACACAGACAGGCCTTGTACCGAACCAACGCGCCGTCACACTTGGCGTCGAAAATGGTAAAAGTGAACCTGAGCCACTACATGTAACCTTGGCCTCACACCTTAGAGATCTCCTCCTTTATTAAGATTCGGTTATGTTCCCTTGGTGATTAATTCACGCAACAAATCTTTGGCGTCGCCGATAATACATATATGGACACAGAGCTGCGTGTACGTTCGTCTTTTTATTTAAATCATAAAGGCTTTGCCATTGCTGAAGTCCTCATCGCCATAGGACTCGTCGGCATGGCCGCACTCATCGTAGGTGGCCTAGGGCAACAAGTTCTAAATCTCTCCAAATCCTCAAGACAGACCGCAGCTACTCTTGAACTTCGCACAAGAGTTAACTCTATCTCTCGCAACTTAGATTCTTGGCTAGGAAAAATGCGAAGCTCTCTGGAAACTAACGGTCTCTATGCTGCTTGTATTCCCGATCCCAGCTCGGCCACTTCTCTTTTTAAATGTCCTGCTGTAGACGCCGCTCTCTTAGACAGTGACTCTGAACTTAAGCGCATAGCAGGCAATCAACTGCACGCTGTATCGGCTCCCGTCATTGACCTCTTAGGCGAGCGCATTGCAGGTACTATTGATGAACCTCTTTACCTCGATCTTGATGGAAGAAAGTGCCAACAAACAAATCAACTCAACTGCCCGCTAAAATCTACTGGATACTTTTTGCGCTCCAACCCTGCTCTTGATTCCACTCCGGGCAGTGTGCGCTTTGTTGTTAAAATAGAATCCAACCGGACCTCTGCACAAATCAAAGGCACCGCTCCTCAACGCACTCAATATCTTACAATCGATGTGGGTAGTGAGTGGCAACAGGTTGCAGGCTTTTGCCCTGCAGGAAGTATCAAGATTGGTTACCTCGCAAGTGGATCTCCCAACTGTGTGCATCCCACTAAAAAATGTGCCGCTGGCACCGTGGCTCTTGGTCTTGATAACTCAGCAAACCCTATATGCGCAACACCTCCTGCTTCATGTGTAAGTGGTGGGGCTATTGTTGATACCGCATCGAACACTTTGGTGTGCTCTAGCTCTTCTCCCTGTTCATCAAATCAAATCTTCTTAGGTTATTATTCCGGCACAGGAACTCCAATGTGTTCTGGTACCAACATCAGTTGTCCCGATGGACAAGTGCAAGTGGGCATTCAAGGAACAACTGGTTCACTCACCGCTCTTTGTAAAACTTTGCCCAGTTGCCAAGATTCGCAAAAACTTAGCTACGATGGAAGTCAATTCGTGTGTCAAAGCGCGAGTGTTGCAAGCACCTGTGGTGAAGGCGAAGTCGTTGTCGGCATCAACACCGATGGAAGTGCCAAGTGTCAGCCGGCGGAGAGGTCTCTTGCTTCTACAGAACTCAGTTGTGATCCGGGCGAATATGTTGCGGGATTAAAGTCAGATGGCGAAGTCATTTGCAGAACTCTTGCTACTTCTAGCGCTCCGCCAGCCACAGGAACAGTCACTATACCTCAGTGGGAAAACATCCCCTTAGACAATACCGCTGACGTGGATCCCACCTGTGAATACAGAGCTAAAGTAAACGTTAAATCACAAGCGGCTATTAACTTTATGAACGCTGCTATTAGCTGGAGAACAGCCATGGCCGTATCTAACAAATACATCGGCCTTAGCTATGTCAACGATTCGAGTGGAGCAGGAGTACTACAAGGTATTCCAGTAGAGAATAAAAGAACTATAGGCCACCGCGGTAGCGGGGGTATTTTTTATCCATATGGAGCAGATGCCGAAATTTTAGCCCTTGAAAAAAGATGCTCTGGATCTACAGCAAGTGCCTCAAACGCGAGTGCCGCCAAAGCCTGGGTTACCTACGTAAACCTTGGTGGCAACGTTACTATTCAAGGAGAAAGCTTTGGGGTTCAGTCTATAGCCAACGGAACAAGTTCAGGGATGTTTGGCTACGACACTGTCATTGAGCTTAGCGATGAGATTTTAAATCAAAACTATGCTGTAGTTGTCTCGCCCGCTTATTCGGATGGCGGATCAGGCTATTACAATGGCCACGTTCTAGACTGGGTTTGTATTTGGAACAAAGTTTCATCTCGTAAAATAGGAGTGCACTGTGCATACCCAGGTTACGGAGCCTACGGAAACTCAAAAGTGAGTGTCATCGTATACTCAAAGTAAACAAGCCTCGTTTTGAGAATTTATAAAAACAAACTCAGCAGCATAGTTCATCACTTTTTCCTTTTTTTGTAAGTATTCCTACTCGCAGCTCGAGCCCCCATCCCCTAGCTTCTGCCTCTCGAAGGAGTGCTTATGATCATTAAAAAATTAACTCAAGTCACAATATTAACGTCTGTTGTATCTTTCTCACAATTTGCTGAAGCTCAGTGTGCTCAACAGGTTGAAGTGCAAATTGGAGAACTCTCTCAACAACTCACAACAATCCCTGAAGATCACTATGTAACGCCCGAAATGGCTCTTGAAAAAAAATACGACTACGCAAAGGACGAACTTGCAAACAAGACACATGTTTTGAATTACACTCGAACGCGCGCCAATGGGAACTGGCGTAAATGTTTCTATCAGTCAGAGAGTAATTCGGACCTTAAAGCCGAACTTAAACAAGTTGGGCAAAGATCCGTTGAACTCAAAATGACCGTAGATTTAGAAGACTATACGAGCGACAATGAATTCTATATTTTTGATAACCAGATCGTACTTACACAGACACTCAGTCGATCAAGAAGTTTACGACAAGGAAACAAAGCATTTACAGGACTTCTAAAAAGTCGCAATCACTATGATTACAGCTGTGGATTTATTGATTGCACTTACACAAACGACGAAATAGATCCCCTTGCCAATAGCGAAATTGTCGCCAGCTGGAACTAAAATAAAGCCAAGAGTTTTATTTTAGAGTACATTAAAAAATAGAATGTCTTGGCAGTCTCCGTTTAAAAAAGCAGTTGTGGAATGTCTTCAAAAAAGCCTTTCACAACTTGCCCCGAGCTTTAACTCTTCACAAGTAGGCGGCAGCCTAGCGGTGCCTCCCAACTTTTCAATGGGACAACTCGCGTTCCCCTGCTTTCCGCTCGCAAAAGAACTGCGCTCAGCTCCTCCAAAAATTGCGGCATCACTGGTAGAAGAACTCAAAAAAAAACCTCTCACCCCTCATTAAAGATGCCCAAGTGGCCGGCGGATACGTAAACTTTTTCATGAACCTCGACACCAGCACAGCGGAATTCACAAAAGCTATTGCGAGTGATGCGTATTTTAAAGAACTTCAAAGCCCTCCGCGCGAACAAGTAGATGTTGAATATTCTCAGCCAAACACGCACAAGGCCCTACACCTTGGTCACATGCGAAACCTCTTTTATGGAGATGCCGTATGTAATCTTCTAGATCGAGTAGGCTTTAAAGCCATTCGCACAACTTACCCGGGTGATTTGGGCACGCACATAGCTAAAGTCCTGTGGTGGTTAAAGCAAATTCCCCGAGAAACCTGGCCCACTGATGAGAGCAAAGCGATATGGCTTGGAAAACAATATGCAGTGTCTTCGCAAAAGCTTGAAGAACTAAACGAAGACGATAAAGCAAAAGCTCAACTTGCGATTCAAGATATCCTAAAAAACCTGCAAGACCTCAAGGGCGACGACTACGCTCTTTATTTAGAAACACGTCAGTGGTCGCTCGACGAAATGAAACGTGTCTATCAGTGGTCGAATTCGAATTTCGACAAATGGTACTTCGAGAGCGAATGCGATATTCCCTCACGCGATCTTGTAAAAGAACAAAGCGACAAAGGGGTTTTTGCTCTCGACAATGGAGCTATTGGCCTGCACTTAGGCGACGAATTAGGCTTTGCTCTATTATTAAAGCGCGACGGAAACGGCCTCTATCTTACAAAAGATCTTGAACTTATTCGCAGAAAATTTGCCGACCCCAAAACCGCTAAAGCTATTTACATTGTAGATTCGCGCCAGAAGTTGCACTTCAAACAACTGTTTAAAGTTGCAGAAATAATGGGCTTTCCTCAAGCCATTCAGTCAGAACACTTGAGCTACGAAAGTGTAAACGACGAAAATGGGGACGCGTTTAGCAGCCGCGATGCGCGGGGACTCAGCCTTGAAGAGTTGCGCTCTCAAATCGATGAAATTGTAAAAAAAGATTATCTGGCTCGTCATGCCGCTGAATGGGAAGCGAAGGAAATAAGCGATACCGCCGAGAAAATTACACTCGCCGCTCTAAAATACGGCATGCTCCGCATTGATCCCTCTTCTCCTATTAAGTTTATACTTTCACAATGGATTGCGCTTGAAGGTGAAACAGGTCCATACCTGCAATACGTTATCACTCGATGTAAGAGTCTCCTTGCCAAAGCGGACTTTAAAAATGTCGGCGCGCTCAAACTTGAAGCACCTGAAGAACAAGAACTTTACTACGCTCTCTATCGCTACAACGATATCGTAGAAGCGGCTGGACTCGAATACCGCCCCAACCACTTAAGCAATTATCTTTTTGATATCGCAAAGCTCTTCAATCGCTTTTACAAAGAATGCCCCGTGCTAAACGCTGAGGAATCACTCAAGAATTCGCGTCTAAGCTTAGTTCTGCTCACTCAAAAAGTGCTCGAAGATGGTTTTAAATTACTGAACATCCCCACGCTTGATCGCATGTAGACAAGATCAAGAGTTCTGATCTAAACCCATTGTTATGAAGAAAATATTCGTAACAATGCTAAGCCTTCCTCTAGTGACATCCTTATTCTTCGTGACATGCACTCGTAAAGCTGACGAATTGCCCCCTCCTGTAGCTCCTGAAATGACAGAAACGACCGACCCTACTCCCGAGACTCTTGAGCGCATCGAAGTTCACACCGAACTCATTGACGGTGCTACACATTGGGCGCCTAAAACCATTACAGTAAAAGCAGGAAAAAAATATCTAGTAGTTGCTAAGCATGAAATCGAAGGCGGCTTTGATTTCCACGGTCTCCAAATTCAAGAATTTGGTGTGCTCGCACAAGTGAATCGCAACAAAGAATTCACTCAGGAAATAGATATTCCAGCAGACAAAAAAGGCTCCTTTACTATTGGCTGCCAGTTCCACCCTGCTCACAAGTCTGCACAGCTTATTGTTGAGTAAGTTTTTTGAGGCGGCTTAGTTGCCGCCGCTTATAAAATGTTGAATCCCGCTTCTCATCATAGAAACTGCAATTGCGGCCAAAAACAAAGAAGCTACTTTGCCCATGGCTTTCGATGCTCCGTCTCCCATGACCTTACGAATCCATTTTGACTTACTAAAAACGGCCCAAACGATAATGAGATTCAGCAGAAGTGAGAGCAAAGTCACTGTGAACCCGTAACTTTTAGAAGATACTAAAATAGAGGTTAGAGCCGCGGGCCCCATGATAAGAGGAATTCCAATAGGCACAACCCCTGCGTCTTCGCCGCCACCCCTGCGCTCATCCATATTTGAAGATACAAGATCCAAGACTGAAATCGTGAGGAGGACTATACCTCCGCCAATCTTAAAATCTGCTTCGGTAATTCCGAAAAGTATAAAAATAAACTTCCCAAGTACCAGGAAAACTAGAGCCAAGGCCCCTGCTGTAAATAGCGACTTTTTAAGCAGGTTCGCCCGCCCTTCAGTGCTGAGGTTATTGGTGAGATTCAGGTAGAGCGGAACAACCGCTATACAGTCTATCGCGACGAATAGCGCGACAAAGGAAAGCATGAAAGGTTGAATGAATTCAGGAAATGTAAAAGCTGACATCTACAGGCATTTTAAGACACATATGGTCGACACCCACGCTGCAGGGTGCTAAACCCGCCCACTATGAATATCCTCACTACAATCATTAAAGCCAGAATTTACGCAGAAGGTATGATTAGTTCTTGGGTTGTAGACAAACTCGCGCGATATCCTAAAGAAGTCCAGCAAATGCGCCTCATGAAGATCATCAAGAGAAACGCTGAGACCGAGTACGGAAAGACTCACAATTTCGACAAAATCAAGTCTATCGAAGACTTCCGCAAATACGTCCCCGTCAATGATTACGAGGACTTACGCCCGTGGATTGAAAAAGAAGACCAAACCGGAAGCTCCGCAATCACCAAAAGAGGCGCCGTTCGTTATGCCGTAACTTCTGGAACCACAGGCAAGCCGAAGTTCATTCCCGTTTTGGAGTCTACGCTCCGCCGTCAAAAGCTCATTCAACACTTGTTCATTTACCGAATGCTTAAATCTGCACCTACAATGCTTGATGGAAAGATTCTTTCGATCGTAAGTCCTTCTGTAGAAGGTTACGTGACAGACTCTGGAAAACCTTACGGTTCTACTTCAGGTCACATGTATGAAAGTATTCCCAAGCTCATCCGCAATCGTTACATCGTGCCTTCTAAACTTTTTGGAATTCACGATTACGACACCAAATATCACGCAATTCTTAGACTCGCGATTCAAGCGCGTGACATCACATTTGTATCTACCGCTAACCCCAGCACACTTGCTCGTCTTGCAAAACTCTTCCGCGAACGTGGTGCTGAACTTATCAAAGAACTCGCTGAAGGAAGTTTCTCCGAGATGGACAAACTCAACTACGCACAGCAAGTAACTATGAAAGAGGCTCTCAAAAAAGATCCTGTACGCGCAGAAGAACTTAAAAAAGTATGGGAAGAACGCAAAGGAAATGTGCGCTTCCAAGACATCTGGCCTAAAATTGCAGCCGTTGCTTGTTGGACAGGTGGAAGCAGTTCAATTTTCTTGGAACAAATGAAAGGCGAGTTTGGCGGAAATACAATATTGAGAGACCTAGGTTATCTCTCTAGCGAATTCCGTGGCACGATTCCCTTCTCTGATAACACAAATGCAGGTATCCCCACTTTCCGCAGTCATTACTTAGAATTCGTAGAGCGAGACGAATGGGACAGTGGCAACCAAAACTTTGTAGATCTTCACGAACTCAAAAACGGTGGACTTTACTATATTTTTGTCACTTCTGACTTTGGTCTTTATCGCTACAACATGAACGACATCGTTGAAGTAGATGGCTTCTTTAACAAAGTTCCTTTATTGAAGTTTATTCAAAAAGGTAAAGGCGTTACAAATATTACCGGCGAAAAACTTTATGAAAACCAAGTTCTTTGCGCTGTAGACCAACTCGAAAACCACCTTGGCCTTCAAAGTAACTTCTTCCTTATGGTGGCCGACGAAGCGAACAGTCGCTACACATTTTACTATGAGCCCTTTGAAGCCGCTTCATCAACAGCAGTAGGCAAAAAGACCGATATTCAAAGCCGTCTGGACACCTTGCTTCGTGAAATCAACATTGAATATGACGTCAAACGCAGCAGTGGCCGCCTTAAAGACATCGACGTAGCTGTTCTTAAAGCGGGTAGCTACGAAGAGTTCAAACGTTACTCAATATCTAATGGTCAGCGTGAGGGGCAATTTAAGATCGTCGCTCTGCAGTACAAAAAGGATATGAAGTTCAACTTTGAAGAATTCCGACTGCAAAGTCTTTCGACGGTACAGCCCACTCATGGTGTAAACGTTGAAGCATGATTAAGTTAATTACACAGAGTTTATCAATACCTTTACGCTCTAGCTTTAAGCACAACACAGCTGAGCGCAATGTAACCGATACCGTGCTTTTGGTTGCTGAACGTGCTGGCGTTAAAACATACGGAGAATCTTGCCCGCGAACTTATGTAACGGGTGAAAGCGTTGCTAGCTCCATGGCATGGATACAATCCAAAGCCACAGAACTGGCAACACTCGCGAACTACGAAGCGCTCAAAGAGTGGCAACTTCAGAACAAAAAAGAGATAGATAAAAACACTGCGGCTTTTTGTGCGGTTGAACTCGCGCTTTTGGACCTTTTCTCTAAAGAAGAGAACATAAGTGTTGAAAAGCTTTTAGGCCTTCCTGAAGTTGTTGGCCCTTTTCAATACACAGCGGTTGTGAGCGATGAACAAGGCGAGAAACTCAGCAAAACTCTTGGGCTCTATATCCAAATGGGCTTTACAGATTTTAAATTCAAATTGAGTGGAGATCACAAACTCGACCTTGAAAAATTTGCGACTCTCGATGCCATTGCAGGAGAGAAAAAAGACAAACTTCGTATACGGATTGATGCCAACAACATTTGGCCCAATAAAGTTGATGAAGCTATTTCGTATATCAGCGCTCTTGAGAGAAAGTTTTTTGGTATTGAAGAGCCCCTCGGTCCCCATGACTGGGAAGGTCTTTCTAAACTTAGCGTAGCGCTTGATACTGCAATTATTCTTGATGAGAGCTTGCTAACTCCTGAAGACATGAAAAAAGCGACCACCCTTGCTGGTAAGTGGATGCCTAATATCCGCATTTCTAAAGTAGGTGGGATTGGAAGAGCGCTTGAAATTGCTAAAATAGCCACGGAAGCGAAATGTCCCATTATTGTGGGTGCTCAAGTGGGAGAAACTTCAATATTAAGTCGTGCTGCACTTTCTGTAGTGCAAGCCTATAAGGGCAATGTCGTTGCTCAGGAAGGTGCTTACGGCACTCTCTTGCTAGAAAAAGATGTTGCCGAGCCCGAAATTCGCTTTGGAATGGCTGGAATTTTAAAATGGCAGTCGCAAGGAAGCGGTTTAGGACTTAACATTATAGACGCGAATGTTGGAGCCTAAGTTTTACAAAGCCCATCTCGAACGTGTGAGTCGTAGCTTTGCTTTTTGTATTGATGAACTCAATGACGATTTGCAAGCTGATGTTGCCCTAGCCTATCTACTCTTCCGTGTTTTAGATACCATTGAAGATTCTGCATGGACGCACATCGAGGATCAAAAAGAAGCCTTTAAACTTTTCGTAGATCTCTGCGATGGCCATTTAGAAAAAGCAGATAAGTTTGTTTCTCTTGTTCAAAGCTCTGAGCACAAAAAAGAAGAAGCAATCCTACTGAAGGATACTCATCAACTTTTTGAAAGCTATAATCAGTTATCCCATGCAAAAAAGGCACCCTTGCTAAAATCACTCAAAGTTATGGCTTCAGGAATGGAGCATTATGCTCTTGAAAAGAAGCATCAACTCAAAACACTTAAAGAGCTAGATTCTTATTGTTATTATGTAGCTGGCTGCATTGGAGAACTTCTTACTGCATGGACGACAGGTGAAGAAGACGAAGAACGACTTATACAATCCGTGCACTTTGGTCTTTTTCTTCAAAAGATAAACATTCTTAAAGACTTTCAAGACGACGCAAATGCAGGAAGAAATTTTTTATGGTCTTGGCAAGAAGTTGCAAACACTTTGAAAAGTCACGCAACATTGGCATTTGAATACATTCAAAATATTCCTGCCCACCGAAAAGATTATAAAATTTTTTGTAGCTGGTCTTTGTTCTTAGGGCTCTTCTCTTATCCCACTCTGGAAAAAGCTCTGCTCACACAAAAACGTGAAAAAATTTCGCGCTTAGAGGCTTGGCAGCTCCT
>CAZIFW010000062.1:0-14895 GCA_964538275.1 uncultured Bacteriovoracaceae bacterium | reverse complement strand
GATTTTTGTAAGAAAGGTTTAATAGATGTCAGCATTTACAATCGTCCTCATTTTCTTAGCAATATTTGCGGTAGTCGTAGTTTTAAAGTTTTTTGTAATCGTACAACAAAGTGAAGTTATACTTGTTGAGCGACTTGGAACTTATGATCGCACCCTAAAGGCAGGCTTTCAGATATTAATTCCTTTTATTGAACGCCCTCGCGACATGTATTGGGTCTTTAACAGCATGATTGAAAGCACTACTCGCATTGATATTCGCGAAACAGTTCTAGATGTTCCTGAACAGGCAGTTATTACTAAAGATAACGTTTCAATTCATATTGATGCCATCATGTATGTTCAGATTATTGATGCATTCAAAGCGGCTTATGAAATTCAAAACCTTCCATTATCTGTGGCACAACTTGCTCAAACAAGTTTACGTAACGTGATTGGCGAAATGGACTTAGACCAATCACTCGCTTCACGTGACGTGATTAACTCTAAGCTTAAAGCCATCCTAGACGACGCGACTGAAAAATGGGGCCTCAAAGTAAACCGTGTAGAATTGAAAAACATCTCTCCTCCTCGCGAAATTCAAACTGCGATGGAAAAACAAATGCAAGCAGAGCGCGAAAGACGTGCCAAAGTTCTAGAAGCAGAAGGAGATAAACAAGCTCGTATTTTTCGTTCTGAAGGCTTAAAAGCCGAACAGATCAATATCTCTGAAGGTGAAAAACAAGCTCAAATTCTTAGAGCCGAAGGTGAAGCTGAGGCTCTATTAAAAGTGGCTCAATCCAAAAAAAGAGCCTTAGAAGAAATCAAAACCGTTCTTGGAACCTCCGAACTTACAGCTCAATATTTAGTAGCTAGCGAATACATTACTGAATTTGGAAACTTCGTAGCTGAAAAAGGCGACAAGGTCTTTATTCCATATGAAGCAACAACTTCTTTAGGTGCCTTAGGTAGCATTAAAGAGCTTTTGAACTCTAAAAAACAGTAGTAACCTTTCCCTCGTGAATTGGGAAGAGTTGAACCTTGTTGAAAGAGAAAAACACTTGCTGGAAGAGCTCCAGAGTTTTTCTGATTGGAAAGAGCGCTACAGTTACATACTTGACCTGAGCACCGAACTTAAAGCCCTTGAAAATGAATTTCGTAGAGAAGAATTCAAAATTAAGGGCTGTGTTTCTCAAGTCTGGTTAATTGCTAAAAAAGAAAATGGAAAACTCTACTTCAATGCCGACAGCGATTCACTTTTTGTCAAAGGGTTAGCCGCTCTACTTGTGAAACTTTTTTCAGGAACAAGTGCGGAAGAAATATCCAAACACCCTTCTAATATTTTAATGGAAAGTGGATTGATTCAAAATCTGTCGCCCAATCGTACCAATGGGGCTGCAAGTCTCTTTGCTAAGTTCAAAGATTATGCACAAGTATTTAGTCAGCCATAACTCAGTACTTTAAAACTTCGTTAGGACCTAAAGTGTCCGCAAAGGGAATATTCTTACAGACTCGATCCAAGCGCATACGAATTGCAGAGGGAAATTCATATAAAAGCTCTGGGTGTTCATAGGTGTAATCATTCATAGTTTCGTAATTCCCAAAACCCATACCCTTATTTTTATTTAAATCCGAAGGAAATGCCTCATACTTAAAACGTGCAACCATTTGAGCCCTATAAGCCTGCGCTGCTTTTCGATATGACTTATCCCAATCATAATTTCCTCTATTGATCTGCTCACAAATTACTTTATTCACTAAGGCGCATTGTATCTCTAAAGTTTTTACATCGACCTGCCAACATTCTTGATAGGTTGCCAATGACTTTCCGTCATTTGAAAACTCTAATGTTCTAAACTGCATAGACTTATCTTGATTCTTATAAAAGCTTATAGAGCGAGGACTTACCCCTTGTTTATTTATACTTTTTCTCCCTAGGCTCGACTCAAAACGAAAACCCACCATATATTGAGAATCGCGTTGTGCTCTTTGGCGATAAAAATATCTATTCCCAAAACTTGGATCCCGACTTTTAGAAAGAGCATTCATTCCACCTTCAATAGCAAAAACAAACTTAGAATCTTCTAACTTGTAAGGCCCCTGGCCCGGATACCCAGTCGTTAAAGACTCTACTTCTTTTAAAGCTGCTTCATTAAATGCAAAGGCAAATGAATTTAAAACAATACAACTCATCAAAAAATTCTTGAACATGCTTTTAATTGTATAACTCTTTAAGCTTTCTTCATTAAAAAAACGCGTAATGAATTGAGAATGATGACTAAATCCGAGAAAGCCATAGAAAGTGCGCACAATACGGGGCTAATAAGTCCCAAGAAAGCGAGTGGGATCGCAATCACATTATAAGCAAAGGCCCACATCAAGTTTTGTCGAATGGTCTTCATTCCTCGTTTTGCCAGTTGAAATGAATCAAAAATGGCATCGATATCTTTATTAAGGAGCACAATGTCGGCACTTTGTTTTGCCAAATCCGATGCTGAACTTACAGCAATACCTAAATCAGCCGCCTGCAAGACAGGGGCGTCATTTAATCCATCACCCACAAAAGCAACTTTAGAATTATCTTTTTGGTAACTTTGCAACACTTGAACTTTATCTAAAGGACTTAGCTCTCCCAAAGCATGCGACTCGGGTATCCCCAGTTTTTTAGCTAAATTAGAAAGTACTTTTTTATTATCTCCAGAAAGAATTCTTACTTGAAGATCTGTTCCAAATTGCGCCAATACCTTCTCAACGCCTTCTCGCATTTCATCTTCAAATGAAAACACAGCTTGAAGCACGCCATTTTGCGCCCAGTAAACCAAACTACGCCCTTGCTCAAGTTCGCTAAGCACAAAGTCTTGGGCTGCAGAGAATCCCTTCACATCCATGCGCTGTATGAGCCCGGCATTTCCCATAAGCACTTCCACCTGCGTGTGTGTTCCCTGAATAGACGCAGCCACTCCTTCGCCAGGAAATTCTTTGATATGGGCCGTATAGTGCGAAGGGGACGCGCTCTTTGTGAGCATACGACTCATAGGGTGCTTACTTTGCGATGCAACGGGCATTAAATATTTTTCTTCAAAGGAATCCAACTTCCATTGATTTACAAGCTTGGGTTGTGCCGAGCTGAGAGTGCCCGTTTTATCAAAAAACACATGTGTAATTTTTTCTGCGTTTTCAATCGCACGTCCATCTCGAATTAGAATTCCTTTTTTAGCTGCAATACCGCTAACAGCCATCAAAGCAGCGGGAGTTGCAATTCCCAAAGCACAAGGACAAGAAATTACCAAGACCGCCAAGGCAGCAGAAAACGCCTTCCAAAACAATGCCTGATCAACATGAGCCGCATGATCTCCCAGACCAACAAGTCCTGCGGCTACGTGCGACCATGCCCCCATAGTGTCTGGGATGAGATACCAAAGCACAAAACTTAAAATAGAAATGGATACAACAACTGGAACAAAAATATTGCTGATTCTATCTGCAAGTTTTTGAATGTCTGCGCGTGTTTGCCGAACTCGCACAACTGTATCGATAATTTGAGAGAGCAACATATCCTTGCCCAATTTTTGAACAGAATATTTTACGTTACCTGACAAGTTAAGAGTACCCGAAAATACTTGATCGCCTATACCCTTAGACAAAGGCATGGACTCTCCAGTTAGTAAACTTTCATCAAAATCACTTTTACCTTCTGTAATCTTTCCATCCACAGAAACTCGATCACCTGGACGGATCAATATAGTGTCGCCCACTTTAAGTTCAGAAACCAAAACCTCTTTGACACTCCCCATCCCTACAATACGATTTGCTTTGGGGGGAACAAGTACCATCAAACTTCTTAAAGTTTTATCTGCACGAATAAGAACATAATTCTCTACGTAGTGACCTAGACTTACTAAAAACAAAATTGAAAAGGCTTCTACCCAGTACAAATGCCCAGGAATTTGCATGAAGATAAGCGCCATTGAAAGAATAAAAGCTGCGCCCACCCCAATGCTCACCAAGGTATCTACAGTAAAGTTTAAAAATTTTAGTGAAGCCCAAGCACCTCTAAAAAAACTTTTATAAGAAAAATAAAATAAAACCAGAAGAGGAAGTAGAGCCATTAAGTTTGCACGAGTAAAGGGCACACTTTCGTGTGGAATGACAAAATAAGAAAGAGCCAAGCCTATAAGTGAAAGTACTAGCTGCAAGACCCATTCATTTTTTTTGGAGTGCGTAGGATCTTCTAAGTTCTTAGCTTTAAATCCAACCTTTTTTAAAAGGCCTTCTATTTCGCGAATAAAATTCGCGTCACTCATTCCAATATGACCTTTGCGGACTCTCAATACATGTGTCGCGCGATCAATCCAATGGCTATCGCATAGGCGTGATTCTTCAAGGGCTCGAGTGACTTTAGTCACGCAAGATTCACAGTGAACGCCTTCTACTTTAAAAAAATAATCTTTATCTTCAGCATGCGAATGCGGATGTGAATGATTTGAGCCCATTTAAGCCTTCCATTTTATATTGCAACCAATGCTCGGTTTTTGAAGAGGACTTATTTCCAAACCACCCACCAAAGCATCAATAGCATTTCTGAGATCAACTCCAGAAACTGGAATCGAATTACCTGGACGCGAATCATCCATTTGACCGCGATAAGCAACTTTTAAATTTTTATCTAATATATAAAAATCGGGAGTACATGCAGCCTTATAAGACTTAGCAACCTCTTGAGTTTCATCAAAACAATACGGAAAAGTGTATCCTAAAGCTTGTGCCAACTGTTTCATTTTCTCAGGGGAATCTTCAGGATAGTTCACGACATCATTTGAGCTAATAGCTATAAAGGATACAGAAGAGTTTTTCTTGTAGTCATTTGCAAGCTTAACCAAGCCCTCTTGAACATGTTTTACGTAAGGACAGTGATTACAAATAAACATAAGCACCACTGCGCTTTTGCCGCGATAAGAATTAAGTTCGATAATCTTTCCACTCACCACATCTTTTAATGCAAAAAGAGGAGCTTCAGATGCCAGGGGAATCATATTCGATGGAGTCAGTGCCATAACTGAAATTTTATCAGTCACACAGAGAAGTGCCTAGAGCGGTTTATGTATTGAACTTAAGGCTTTTGGGCCGCAAGGCGCTCAAAGGCCTGCCTGCGATGTGAACAAAGATTTTTTTCTTCAAGACTTGCCTCGCTCATGCGCTTGTTGAGCTCTGAGCTCCAAAAAACTGGATCATAGCCAAAACCTCCGCTCCCTATGGCCTCTTGCATTATAAGCCCTACGCAATAGCCTTCTGCGTAAAATGCCTTAGAATCTTCAGGTGTGTTTTGAATGTGAAGATACAGGCCACATACATAGCGACATCCGCGTTGATGCAAATCACGCATTTCAAGCAAAAGTTTTTGAATATTTTCTTGGCTATTCCCATGCTCACCAGAGTAACGAGCGGAATTTACCCCAGGCCTTCCACCAAGTGCATCCACTTCTAGGCCTGAATCATCAGATAAAACTGCAAAAGGCAGACGAAGATTCTCTATCAATAATTCACGAGCGAGTGCTTCTGATTTAATTTTTGCATTTCCTCGAAAGGTACTCTCAATTTCATCTGCTTCTTTTGGAGCACGCGCAATGACTTGGTTGAAGTTTGGTAAAAACTCTTTTACCAAAGGAATAATTTCTGCAACCTTGCCTTTGTTACCAGTGGATATATACAAGTTCATTCAACTACCAATTGAGTGGACCTAGAATTTTTTTCTGAAGGGCACAAAGTTCTGTGCACCCTTTTTTACCCATGGCAAGAATTTCTACTAACGCCTCTGAAGAGAAAGGATCTTTCTCAGCAGTTCCCTGAATTTCAACAAAGTTCCCCGAAGCCGTCATAACTAGATTCATATCTGTGTCGGCTTTTGAGTCTTCGCTGTATTCCAAATCCAGCAAACACTGGCCATCTATTAAACCAACCGAAATGGCAGAGAGATAATCTTTAACGGGAAATTTTAAATCTTTGTTGGCAATATATCCTTCTTTTTTCATATGACGAAAAGCCATTACAAGCGCAACAAAAGCACCCGTAATACTTGCAGTGCGTGTGCCGCCATCTGCTTTAATAACATCACAATCGATTTGGATCGTTCGCTCTCCCCAGCCTTCCATGTTCACAACTGAACGCAGAGTGCGGCCAATGAGGCGTTGAATTTCTTGAGTGCGGCCCGATACATTGTTGCGTTCACGACGAATACGCTCAGGGCTTGAGCGCGGAAGCATTCCATATTCACCCGTTACCCAACCTTTACCTGTTCCTCGCAAATGTGGAGGAGCTTGCATATCTACTGTAGCGACACAAATAACTTCTGTGTTACCAAATTTTATAAGACAAGAACCCTCAGCATAATCGTAGTAATTTACATCAATAGATACGGGACGGCTTTGGTCTGCTGCTCTTTGGGTTCTTATTGCCATGGCAGCAGTCTCACAAATAACTCTTCAAATATCAATCACTTCTTAGTAACTGAAAATACGTAAAACGTGCGAGTACCAGAAATAAAGACAGAATTTGCCTTATAGCAAACCTCATCGCCATCATTTAATGCAGAAATTGCATCCGTGGCCTCTTCATTAACTGCAACAAAAGGAGCTTTTACAACATAAGTTTCGCCGTTATCTAATACGATAGTTTTAAAGCCAATCACGGGAACTTTTAACGGCTCTACAGTGCTCCAGTAGAAAGTTCCACATTGAGTTTCTACCGCCTGTGCAGCAAAAGTACCCATTACACCTAAAGCAAGAACAAGTTTCATAAGTTTTTTCATTAAAATACCCTCCATGGAAATTTCTAGTGGTGTGAGTTCCTAAAGTCAAAACATCGAATCTAAAAGGGTGCGCTGCTACTCTGCACAATTAAGAAATGTAGATTTTTACCAAGGAGATGCATAAGTCGTCCAGTTTGCAGAATCGATACTGCCCTTACAGGCCACATCTCCTGTCAGTGTATTCGTTCTACAGCAAGTCCACTGACGAACTCCACCGCTAGTATAATTACAAGATATTCTAAAATTTCCAGACTCAACAGTCGCCCATGGGGAAGTGGTTGGATTCCAACTCAAACCCGTATTGCTCCATTTACAATCAGTAACTCCTGTCTTTATTTTTGTACGACAACATCCCCAAGTATAGGGATTAGTGTCCTGAGTATAAGAACAAGATGTATCATATTCTTCTTGTGCTGCAGGAGCTGCTGCTGTGCTACCACTTTGAACCTGCGTACAAGACCATGCGGAATATTGAACATTATTTGCCGTTCCTCCGCTACCAAACACACAGGTTTCACCGTAAATAAGATTCGAAGTTGTAAGCATGTTTATATAACCGCCACAAGTACATCTCCACAAAGGCCCGTTGTAACCTCCAGGTGCTGATGCTGGAAGAGCTTTACAAATTACTTTGCCGCTTGGCTCAAGGCCTGAGACGAATTGCCCATTGTCACATGTAA
This sequence comes from uncultured Bacteriovoracaceae bacterium, assembly GCA_964538275.1. Taxonomy (GTDB): domain Bacteria; phylum Bdellovibrionota; class UBA2428; order UBA2428; family UBA2428; genus CANIGN01. The sequence continues at coordinate 7,434 of CAZIFW010000062.1, read as the reverse complement.
GTTCTGTAGAAGCTAAAGTTCTCTCTGCAGGCTGACACTTAGCACTTCCATCAGTATTGATACCAACAACGACTTCACCATCACCACACGTTGAAGCCACAGTTGCGCTCTGACACACAAATTGTGAACCATCGTAACTAAGTTTCTGTGAGTCTTGGCAACTAGGTAACGTCTTACATAGAGCGGTGAGTGAACCCGCAGTGCCTTGCATTCCCACTTGTACTTGTCCATCGGGACAACTGATATTGGTTCCTGAACACATAGGAGTTCCTGTGCCTGAGTAATAACCTAAAAATATCTGATTAGATGAACACGGAGAAGATGCAGAACACACCAGAGTGTTTGAAGCGGTATCAACAATAGCCCCACCACTTACGCAGGCTGCGGGAGGGGTTGCACATATAGGATTCGCAGAATTATCTAAGCCAAGCGCTACTGTTCCGGCAGCACATTTTTTTGTTGGGTGCACACAGTTAGGTGAGCCACTTGCGAGGTATCCAATTTTTATACTGCCTGCGGGGCAAGTGCCCACCACTTGTTGCCACTCACTTCCTACATCGATGCTCAAATACTGAGTGCGTTGAGGAGCGGTGCCTTTGATTTGAGCAGATGCTCGATTGGCTTCAACTTTTACAACAAAGCGCACACTTCCTGGAGTGGAATCAATAGCAGGGTTCGAGCGCAAAAAGAATCCGGTCGATTTTAACGGACAATTCAATTGATTTGTTTGTTGGCATTTGCGGCCATCGAGATCTAAGTAAAGGGGTTCTTCAACAGTACCTGCAATGCGCTCACCTAAGAGATCAATAACGGGAGCAGAAACTGCATGCAGTTGATTACCAGCAATTCGCTTGAGTTCTGGATCACTGTCTAAGATAGACGTATCAACTGCAGGACATTTAAAAAGAGAAGTTGCCGAGCTGGGATCAGGAATACAAGCAGCGTAAAGCCCGTTTGTTTCGAGAGAACTTCGCATTTTGCCAAGCCAAGAATCGAGGTTGCGAGATATAGAATTGGTTTTGGTACGGAGTTCGATTGAAGCAGCGGTTTGCTTAGAAGATTTTGCAAGATTTAAAACTTGCTGACCGAGGCCACCTACAATAAGGGCCGCAATGCCCACGAGTCCGATGGCTATCAGCACTTCTGCAATCGCAAATCCCTTTCGCGTTCGGAAAAAAAACGAATGCAGGTGAAGCTCTGTGTCCATATATGTATTATCGGTGCTGCCAAAGAATTGGATTATGAATTTATGGAAAACATTCTAGCTTTATAGAATCTTTATAAATCATGTTCCAGTGGAAGGAATGTCAATGAGTACTTGAACTTGTCTTCGGCTTGAGTTCTAGAGCAATCATCTCCGCAAGCTTCTTCCAGAGTGTGTTGCGAAGTTTTTTATCTAACCAAAAGCGCAGATCTTCTTCTCGATCCATGTAACCCAACTCAAGGAGCACCCCAGGACTTTCAACTGCGTAAAGTAAAAAAAATGGTTCCCTACGCATACCTGCATTTACTGGCTTAAGAAATGAACTCATCACTTCTTTGAACTTCGCTGCCCAAGCAATTGAGAGCTCTTGCTTTGCAGCAGCCTTAAACGTTAAGAGTGCTTTTTCTTTACCCTTACTCACTTTGCTGCCCACTTCTTCTAGGGCTTTTCTATCCCTACGAAACATAGAAAGTGTAAAAATTTCAAAACCTGGGCTAATTCCATTTGAATTTAAATGCATAGAAATGAAAAGTTTAGGGTTTAACTTGTTCGCCAAAGCGTAACGCTCAGTGAGAGCTACAAAGTGATCTTGATTGCGAGTCATGGCCACCTGCACTCCCTTGTCTTTGAGTTCGCGCTCTAATTCTTTGGCAAATTCTAAACTTAATTCTTTTTCTTTAAGGGGTTCATCTTTATATAATCCCAAAGCACCCCAATCATTTCCGCCATGTCCGGGATCAATTACAACTTGAGCAAAAGAAGTGTATTTCAAATGCTCGTTCCAAAGGGCAGGCTTTTGACCCGTTAAGAGAGGAGTAAGGGCTCGATCACCAAAATCTACAGGCACGCACAATTTCTTTTTTATGAATTCGGGTTTTTGAGAAAGCTGAATGCTCCAGCCATCACCAATAATTTTAGTGTGACGAAGTGAAAAACGAATTTGCTTTTTTTGAGGACTCTCTAATGTAAAATCTTTTTTACCAAAACGTTTTAAATTGTATTTCTTTTGTATGTCATCGAGGCTTACTAAAGGGCTACCCAAGCCGCCCCCACATTTTTCAAAAGACTCATCACCGCCGGGACCATGATAGATCCAGCGTTGTTCTGTAAAATTTGCGTACGCCGTTTGAAAAAAACTAAACGTTAAAACGGAAGTTAAGCAAATCGCCGTCTTTAACTTCATAGCCTTTGCCTTCGGTGCGAATAAGGCCGGCTTCTTTAATTTTTGCCTCACTCCCATACTTTAACAGATCATCGTAGTGATAGGTCTCGGCACAAATAAAACCACGCTCAAAGTCCGTATGAATCACGCCAGCACACGCAGGAGCTTTCCATCCGGCCTGAAAAGTCCATGCACGCACCTCTTTAACTCCCGCAGTGAAATAAGTGCGAAGGCCTAGGAGCTTATAAGCAGAACGAATTAATTTATTAAGACCTGGTTCTTTAAAGCCCAAGCTTTTTAGAAACTCTGCACGTTCAGCTTCTTCAAGAGAAATGAGTTCGGATTCAACTTGGGCAGAGATTGTTACAACATCTGCACCTTGAGTGCTCGCAAATTTACGAAGAGCTTGTACGTGAGGATTTTCATCTTCTTTACCTGCATCTTTTTCTTGAATGTTAGCTACATACATTAAGGGTTTTTGAGTAATGAGATGGCAATCTTCTAAGGCTTTAAGTTGTTCGGGTTCGTAGCCCTTTTCTTTGATGAGTGTCCTAACGGGTTTGCCTGCTTCCAGTGCTGCCTTTACCGCTCCAAGAATTTCAGCATTCGCCTTAGCTTCTGTATCTCCTGTTTTTGTAAGTTTCATTGTACGGTCATATTTTTTTTCAACAGTCACAAGATCCGCTAACATCAATTCGGTTTCAATAACCTCAACATCACGCACACTGTCTACGTTTCCGTGAACGTGAATAACATTGTCGTCTTCAAAGCAACGAACTACATGACAAATCGCATGGCAGTTTTTGATATTTCCCAAGAATTGGTTACCTAAGCCCTCACCCTTGCTGGCACCTTTTACAAGTCCCGCGATATCTACAAAAGATACGGTTGTTGCGATGACGCGCTCGGGTTTTACAAATTCTGCAATTTTTTGAAGTCTTTCATCGGGAACGGGAACCGTTCCTACGTTGGGATCAATCGTGCAAAAGGGATAGTTCGCTGCCGCAGCTTTTTCTGCCATTGTAAGCGCATTGAACAAAGTAGATTTACCAACATTAGGGAGACCGACAATTCCACACTCGAGTGCCATGCAATATTGATAGCACGCACTTTGGTGCCTAGCACCTTTTCACACGTTGCCCCTACCCTGAGGTGGGTCGCTTTTTAAAAGGCGACCCACTTATATGGGTAAATACTAAAGCGGCAATGCACCGAAGAAGCTATTTGCTTCGCTCTCTGGAAGCACGCCACGAAGCTCCAGATGCCCTGTACTGCAATCGCAATCAGCTGTTGTCTGAGCCTTAATAACTACGCGTGTAATGAGTTTACAGTCTACGTTATCTATACGACGAGCTTCGCCTTCAGGTATTAGAGTTTCGCCATAATTCGTATGGGTTCCATCGGCAAAATAAACTCGAGCGCTTTTCACAAGCACAGAGGCGTCTCTAGCTACAAAAACCAACATATTAAATGGTACTTCTGTTTGCTGAATATCAAACACTGTTTTTGAAGGCTCCTGAATTAAGTTCTGAGATTGGCCCAACAAGATTCCGTAATTAGCCCAAGGGTCATTATTTGCGATATCTTCGTTGGGATCATTCACTACAGCGGCTACTTTGCTTACATAGAAGTCTCCAGCAAGACGAATTTCCATGCTGGCCATGTTTAGATTTGATCCCATGTAATTGTAATCAAGATCCAAAGGAAACTCATAAAGTTTCACTGTGGAATCTAGCTGTTGAGTAACTCCCGCTGGGCGACCATTTACTAGCAAGGTTGCCAAACCAGCACCCGCACTTGTAGAGGCCCACATTTGAATTTTATAAAGACGACGACCGTAACAACTGTCTCCAAGACCTAAGTGTCTCGCTACAGGGAATGCAACCGGACTCACACGACTTGAATAATGACGATCGATTGTTCGCTCTACGTATGTTCCCTCAACACAAGCGGATCCTAAAACTGGACCCAGCGTTGCGCAGAAAAAAAACAGCTTCACAAACATTGAAATTCCTTTTTGATTAAACATTTAAATCTCCTCCTTGTGTTCACATGTTCGCAAGCTCAGATCGCTCACGGAACACGACGGAAATTATGCAAGCACAAGCAAAGCTCTACAAACATGGGAACAACGAGGTGCGATAACGGTACACTTTGAAACTCTAAAGGCAATATTTGGCGAAATGGGATGGATGCTCGTGGATCATTCCGAAACAATTATCTAGCTGCTACGCAGCAGAGGAGGCTTTCATTTGCGCTTTTTGAAGTCCGTCTTTTAAGAAAACTGCGAGCGAATCCTCACAAAGTTCCAACTGCTTCATCAAAAGTTCTTGTTCTGATTTTGCATAACGCTCAAGAACATATGCTGCTACATCCATCTGAGGATTTGAAGGGCGCCCTACTCCCATGCGAAAGCGATAAAACTCACCTGTACCCAAACTATCTCGAAGACTCTTAAGGCCATTGTGACCTGCATCGCCGCCCCCAAGTTTTATGCGCAAAGTTCCATTGGGGATTTCTATCTCATCATGGAAAACTAAAATTTTATCTGGAGTTATTTCGGTATTTCTTAAGAAAGCAGCTACCGAACGTCCGCTTAAGTTCATAAAAGTTTGAGGTTTTAATAGATAAAGTTTTTGCCCAGCAAACTCTGCTTCCGCATAATGCGCTTCAAAAGATCTTTTCTCCTGAAACTTTACGCTTAATCCTTCGGCTAAATAATCTAAAAAAACAAAACCCGCGTTATGCCTTGTAAGGCTATAACGCGGGCCTGGATTACCGAGTCCAACAACGAGGTACATCGTACTTTAAATTATTTCTTAGCATCCTTAGCAGGAGCAGCTGCTGCCGCAGCGGCAGGAGCACCTGCAGCTGGAGCACCCGCAGCAGGAGCCGCAGCACCATCAGCAGGAGTTGCAGCTTTTTCTTCTTCAGGAGGCTGAACACCGCAAAGAGTGTAATCAGAATCGTAGATGAATTCGTATTTAATTTTACCTTTTAATTTTTCAGAAAGTTGGTGGATGTGAATACTTTCGTTTACGTTCACATCTGTAACATCCACTTCAATTTCGTGAGGAATGTCTGCAGGCAAACATTTAATTTCTACCTGACGAACCATGATAGATAAGATACCGCCTTCAACAAGACCAATAGCTTTACCCACAAATTTCAAAGGAACAACAACACGAAGTTCTTTGCTCATATCGAGCTGAAGAATATCAACGTGAAGAACTTCTCTCTTAAGAGGGTTTGTTTGAAGAGCTTTGATCAAAACTTTTGATCCGCCCAATTCAGCAGGTGCGCCGTCTTTAAGAGCTACGTCTACCAAGGAGCTTCTTCCTGAAACATTGTAAACTTTTAAAAAGTTTTTAGGGTCCAAACTTACAGACAAACCCGTAGGGTTGTTGTCTTTGCTAAGTTTTGAGCCATATACAACTGCTGGGATAAGATTCTTAACGCGAGTTTTGTAAGCTGCGTTTTTTCCAGATCCGCTGCGAGGATAAACATCAAGAGTAAGGTTAGTGTTTGCTTCTTTAGACATAAATTCTATTTTTCTTTCTCAATCTTTCGCCCTAATTGCCCTTTAGATTCAAAAATCTAGCTGTAAATACCGCTTCTTATTCAAGAAGGGCGCTTACAGAATCGTTTCTCTGAATACGGAGGATTGTCTCCCCAATCAAAGGCGCAATTGTGACTACCTGTAGTTTACTAAGCTTTTTAAATCCTTCCTTCAAGGGGATAGTGTCTGTAACTACGACTTTATCCAAAGCGGGGGTAGAAATGCGCTCTAAAGCGGGTTCAGAAAAGACCCCGTGGCTGGCACTCGCCCAAACTTCCGTAGCCCCCTCTTCTTTTAACAAGCTCGCAGCCGCTACCAAAGTGCCTGCCGTATCGATCATATCGTCCACCAAAAGGGCAATTCTGCCCTTAACGTCTCCAATGAGGTTCATAGCCTTTGCTTTTCCAGGGGCTTCGCGTCGCTTATCAACGATTGCGAGGGGCGCATTAAAAAATTTGGCCATAACGCGTGCTCGTTCAGTTCCGCCCGCGTCTGGACTCACCACCGTGAGATCTTCGCGGGCGCCCAAGCTTTCTTTCAAGCCTTGATAAAGCACTCCCATGCTGAAGAGGTGATCCACTGGGAAGTTAAAAAAGCCTTGGATTTGGCCTGCATGTAAATCAACAGAAATAAGACGATTAAAACCCGCCACCTGAATGAGGTCTGCCACTAAGCGCCCTGTGATCGGGCTACGTGGTGCAGATTTACGATCCTGACGTGAATAACCATAATAAGGAACCACCGCACAAATGCTGCGAGCTGATGCTCTTTTGAAAGCATCGCACATCACTAGCATTTCCATAATGTGGTGGTTGCTAGGATTGTAAGTACTTTGAATAATGTAAACATCTAAGCCGCGAACGTTTTCTTTGATTTCAAAACGCGTTTCGCCATCAGCAAATGTGGAAAGCAATGAACTCCCCAACGTAGCTCCCAAGTGAGTAGCGACTCGGCCGCTTAAGCCTTCGCTCGATGAACCAGAAAATATTTTGTAGGGTCGGGGATGCAACGTACTGACCATGTGGAACTTATAGAAAGTTGACACCCATTTAGCAAACGCCAGAAGCATGCTGAAAAAAATATTCTTTAGCTCGACTCAAAAGCCCTCTAAATGCCCGCCGCGAGATGCCATTTCTGATTCATCGCATTTTTGACAGCTTTTAACAGAATTCTGTTAAGAACTTTGCCCACTGCCCCGATAGAGAATACATGTCAGGCGGAGAAGGTAAGTTAATCCAAATCGGTGATCTCAGAGCAGCAAAACAGGATGATTTGCGCAGAGAATATGAACGTATTCTCTTTGGAAGAATCCTTGGATGCTACACGATTGCCCAAACAACCGGAATGAAAGCTGTTGAGATCGTAGACATTTCTAAATCCGGAATGAGTTTTAAAATGGATCCCAAAGGAAGCTTCTACAACGTGAGTGAAGAAGTAGATTTGCGGCTCTATTTTTCAGCTAAAACTTTTTTACCTATAAAAGTTACCGTTAAACGTGCTTCACAAATT
>CAZIFW010000061.1:0-14969 GCA_964538275.1 uncultured Bacteriovoracaceae bacterium | reverse complement strand
GTGACTAGATACTTTGATTTTTACTCCAACTAGGCTTTTATCCTCCTTAGCCTCGAGCTAAAGGAAATTTTAAACCTGGATCAGATATTGATTTAACTCTTGAAGCGCCAAGTATGACTTTATCTGAGTTGTTAAAACTAGAATCTGAGATTGATGATCTTTTACTTCCATACAAAGTAGATCTTTCTTTAAAACACCAAATTGATAATCAAGAGCTTTTAGAGCATATCGAAAGAGTAGGTTTAGAGTTTTGAGAGCTTTTTGGTGCCAGGTCCTGAACCTGGGCGCACAGCTATATAAGCGCTTCCGTCGATGCATATCCATCTGTGATTCAAAATACTAGACAGTCGATTCAGAATAAATTTCAAAATCTTTGAAATGTTGTACTTTTTTAAATTATTAAAGTTATGCGAAAACACCTGGTGTCAGTAGGTTGAGCATAAAATCTGTAAAAGCTTCCCGATCTTTTGGCAATTGATAAGCATCTTTCCAGATTGTAGATGCCGGGTGTTGTGATGAGATATAGCCCCAAACAGATCTAAATAAAATAACAAAAAAAGCTCTAGAGTTAAAATTTTTTTTAATAAGTCTTTGTTCTTTAGCTGTTTCAAGTATCAAAACAAATTTGTCTAAAATGGGCCCCAAGGCACTATCTACTGAAGTTCGTATTTTAGGAATTTCCTCAAAAAGATTTCGATGGGAAAGTATTTCTGTTTCAGGAAGTGAAAGTCTGACATCAATTAATACTTTAATAATATCCCTAAAAAAATCTTTTAATATGGCAATACTTAAAGGTTTTCTTAAATCAGGAGGCTGGATATAATCCAATCTATCGGAAAGCTTTTTCATAAATTCGTCCATGACAGCGATGCAGAGCCCTTCTTTGCCACCAAAGTGATAACTGATGCCACCAAGATTAATTTTAGCCTTTTCACAAATTTCACGAGTAGTTACTTCTGCATAACCTTTTTTAGCAAATAGGGAGGTTGCTACAGTTAAAAGTTTTTTCCTTTTTGGATCCATAGAAACCTCCATCACTTTATTTAGCTGGTATTGCACCGTCTGTTGTTGACTCAATTTTTCCAGAAGCTTCAATTGATTTCTCTATTTTTTTTTCAGTGGTTAGTTTGGAACCAATTTTGTTGGCCCAGATTCTGAATCTATCAATATAGATAAACAAAGATGGAACAATAACCAATGTCAAAACTGTCGAGAAAATAACTCCGCCAATAATTGCAACCCCCATAGAGGTTCTTGTTTTTGTTGCCGCCGTCATTCCTATGGCAATTGGCAAAGTACCTGCGATAAGTGCAAAAGAAGTCATCAAGATTGGACGTAGTCTTGCTTTACCTGCTTGAATCAGAGCCTGAGCTCGCTCCATGCCTTCATCCATAAGCTGCTTGGCAAAATCAACCAATAGAATTCCATTTTTCCCAGCAACACCCATCAACATGAAGAGTCCCAGAATTGCAAACATGTTCATGGATTTACCCATGATGAATAATCCAAGGAAGGCACCACTCAGAGCTAAAGGCAACGCTACTAAGATAGTTATGGGTGTAATAAATGATTCATACAAGCTTGCAAGGATCAAATAAATAAAGAGTACGCCAAAGCCAAGAGCTAGTGTTGTAGAGGTCGCCATTTCGTTCATATTTTCAGCGTCACCGGCAAATGTGTAGCGAAGATCTGATGGAAGTTGCATGTCGCCAGACTCAAAATCTTTAACAATATCCTTGATCACATTACTTAGCCCAACTCCTGGTTTAATACCAGCGGTAATTTGAATATAACGTCCACGATCTTGACGCTCAATCGAAGCTGGCCCTGAAGTTAATTTTGCATCAGCGACATCTATAAGCTTAACTAGTTTGCGATTGACATTTGGCACGTAAACTTCTGGATACATAGTTTTCAAATCTCTTTGATTGCCAGTTAGTCTGACTCTGACGTCATACTCTTTTCCATTTTCACGGAACTTAGCTGGAATAAAACCTTCAACTTGGGCTCGCAGCTCTTGACCGATGGTTTTAGTATTAACCCCGTACTCACGTGCAGCCCCTGGTTTTACTTTAACCTGCAATTCAGGCTTGCCAGGGCGGAAGTTCGAGTTTAGATCAGTTAATCTTGGATCTTTTTGCATTTTTTCCATCAGTTTAGTTGCGTACTTTTCCAAGGATTCTGGATTTGCAGAAACAAGATTGATAGTTACTGGTTGAGCAGACATGGCGCCACCAATGGCATCATATTTTTTTACAATGGGATTAGCTAAAGTTTTAAAATCTTTTAATTGATCACGAAGCGTATCGCGAAATTGAACAGAGGACACTGTTCGTTTATCATTTAAACGAACATAGAAAGAAGTTTTGTTTCCTTCTCCATATAAATTACCAACAGAGTAAAGTGTGAAATTAACTTCAGGGTTTTTAACAATAATTTCATCTACCTGTTTTGCTACTTTATTCATACCCTCAAGGTTAGTGCCTGGTGCCATCTCTAGGCTCACTGTGATTTCACCACTATCATCATCAGGGATAAACTCTGAAGGAACTTTGGTTACCGAGTAAATACTTAGAAAGAAAATAACTACTGTTGCGGCAACAGTTATCAGAGAATGTTTCAGAGTTAAACCTAAAAGTTTTTCATAAAGGTTTTCTAGTAGAGTTTGAAAATGATCAAAGCCTCTAACTGCACGGCCTAAAGTTTTATCATAAAAAGTTTTAGCTTGATGATCATGTTTAGCACCATGTTGCCCTTCGCCACCAAAGTAAGCAGCAAGCATAGGGATAATCGACAAAGCAACAAATAAACTGATCGCCATTGAAAAGGCCACTGTTAATCCAAATTGTTTTAAAAATTGTCCTATGGTTCCAGACATCATTGCCACAGGTACAAACACAGCAAGCACCACCAAAGTAATTGCTAACACAGCTAATTGAATTTCACTTGTTCCGCGCTCAGCGGCTGTGAGGGAGTCTTCACCTAATTCCATTCGGCGATAGATATTTTCAATAACCACAATGGCATCATCAATTAAAAGTCCAACGGCCAATGACAATGCTAATAGTGAAACGATGTTAATAGAAAATCCTGCCAACTTTAGTAGAATAAAAGAGCCAATCAATGAAATTGGTAAAGACAAAGCCGTAATAAATGTCGATCTCGCACTACCAAGGAAAAAGAAGACAGTGATAATAGTTAAAATAATTCCTATGATAATAGTTTCATAAACGTCAGCTACGTTGTCTTTGATTCTTGTGCTGGCATCGGTTGTAACTCTTAACGAAAGTTGGTCTGAAACTTTTTTTAGCTCGGGTTTAATTTTTTCAATTTGTTTTGAAATATCATTAGCCACGTTGACGGTGTTAGAGCCAGCTTGACGGTAAACTTGCAGCAATAGGGCTTTTTCACCAGCCACAAAACTTCGAGATTTTTCATCTTCTAAAGTATCAATGACAGTTCCAAGATCTGAAACTCTTGTGGGCACTTCGTTACCATAAAGATTTACCAAAGTATCACCGATTTCAGAAATTTCTTTGAACTCACCAAGTCCTCGGAAAACTAATTCTTTATCGCCTTGATTGACTTTACCGCTGGGAACATTTTCACCAGAGGCGCCAACTTGGCCAGCCACTTGGCTTACAGAGAGTTCACGTTTTCTTAATTTTTGACGATCTAATAAAACATGGATTTCACGTTTTCTGCCGCCGATAATATCAATGGCACCAACGTTATTTACTTGTTCTAATCTTGGTTTTACAAATTGATCTGCAATGTCGTAAAGTTTTGCATCACCAATATCTTTTCCAGATAAGGCAATGGTAATGATGGGAGTATCAGCCGGATCAAACTTTTTAATAACGGGGTCATCAAGCTCGCTTGGTAATTTAGATTTTGCTATATTTACTTTATCACGAACTTGTTGTTCAGCTTGCCCAGCACTGACATGACTTTGGAATTCGACAATAACTTGGCTGACACCTTCTAAGCTTTTAGAAGTCATACGCTTAATTCCAGAGATGGTGCTAAGTTCATCTTCAAGGGGACGGCTGATCAATGTTTCCACTTCTGCAGGTCCAGCACCGCGGTAAATAGTTTGAACAGAGACAATAGGAATACTGACGTCAGGAAATAGATCCACGCTTAGGCTTTTAAATGAAGCCCAGCCAACAACGGTCAGGGCAATAATCACACAGGTAATAAAAACAGGTCGGTTGATGGATACTTTGGCTAAGCTCATGATTATTTTCCTCCTTCAAAGGCGATCTTATAAAGCTGAGTCTGAGATTGTAATGATAATACTAATGAAGCGGCTCTGACTTTTGCAGCTTGAGCCTGACTGTAATCTTGTTCAAAAAGTAAAACTTGGTAAGTTGTCGTGCGTCCCTGTCTTAGGCGTTCGCGTTCGTTTTCAAGTTTTGCTTTTTGTGCTAATTCCATATTGGCTGCAAATATTAAGGTGTTTTTTGATTCTGCAAATTTTTCAGAAAGGTCAATCCAGTCTTGTTCTTGTTGGTAAAGTTTGTAACGATGGTTTAGCTCGGCAGCTTTAACTGCTTTGTTTGCACCTTCGCGCGCACTATCGCTTGCTGAAAAATTTAATGGCATATTAAAACGCAATCCAATAAAAGCAGTGTCTCTGTTGCTTTGATCAACATTTTTTAGAGCGTCGTTCATTTCTTCAGATCTGCCGTTGAGTGCGTAATTACCATAAAGATCTAAGGTAGCGCGATTTCGTTCTTTAACGATTTGAGATGAAGCTTCTGATAATAAAGCTTGCGATTCGGCAGCTTTCACATCAGCCCGATCACCTGGTCGAGTTTTTGGAATTTCGAGTTTTTGGATGTGGTCATAATTAAAGCCATCTAAATTTGGAACAGTGGATAGTAAGTCTTTATTTAATTGTTGGTTGAAGCCTCGACGAGCCGCTTTTTCTTCGTTTTGCGCTTGCAATAATTGCAGCTGTGAATTTTCAACTAGGGCTTTGGCCTGCAACACATCGGAATTTTCCCCAAGGTTCATATTCTTTTTCTTTGACACATAGCTTAAAATATTTTGTGCAGCTTTGAGTGCTTGTTCTTGAATTTTAACTGATTCTTGAGCAGCCGCTAGGCGCCAGTAGGCAGCTTCCGCTTGGACTAAAAGAGCTTGAGATTGAGCAATGCTTGAATTTTTTTGAGTCATATTTTGTTGTCTTATAATCTGCTCATTGGCGCGAGCCGTTCTGCCAAATCCATTGCCTAAAAGGGGCAGGGTGAATTCAACTTTAGGACTTGCATCCCAGTACGTGTTGGGGGCGCCATTGCTAAACTTAGTGCCGACGAAATCCATTTGTCCTAACTCATAATAAAGTTTGGTCTGAAGTCCAAAGTCAAATTGTTGGGAAATGCCAAATTGATAGTTTTCTGATTTTGTATCTTCAAAAACAATCATAGGAGGGCTGGAAAGTTTTTTATCATGACCGATGCGAGCGTTGGCAAATATCTGGGGTGAAAATACGAGTTCAGATTCTCTTGCTTGCTGATTTGCACTTTCCGTTTGTTCAGTACTGCTTTGGTAGGAAAGATTTTTTTCCCGGACTTGGTCTAAATATTCATTCAAGCTTAGGGCGCTTGTTTGAAGTGAGGTTAGTACGAGGACGTTGCAGATGAGAGCGATTTGCCATTTTTGCTGAAAGATAGTGGTAAATTTTATTCTCTTCATAAATTTCTTTCTGGTTAAGGGTCAGTCTCTTTCTCTGGCCCTTTTGTAAGTAATTGTTTGTGTACTTAGTATCGGATGACTTTACTAATTAATCAAGCGATTACTTACTTGATTTTTTATGATGACCTATGTTACAATAAAAATGTTAGTATTTATATATAGTTATAAATTTATAACAAATTGTACAGGGTGATTTTTATGAAAAAAAATGTTTCAAAAGAAGGCACTGAAGGTCCTAAAATCAGACATAGGGATAGACTTGCATCGGAAGAGCGCTTGTTAAAAGCAGCTAAAGAAGTCTTTGCAAAACTAGGATTTAATGGTGCCACTACCAAAATGATTGCTAAAAAGGCAGATATGAATGAATCGCTAATTGGTCGCTATTTTCAGGGAAAATATGGTTTATTATTAACTTTGATTCAAAAGCTAATTGTTGAAGTGAAGGCAATGGACTTACCTTATGCTCCACAAGAAACTTTAACTAAAGAGCTGCAAGAGTTTTGCAGTTTTCAGATTAATCATTTTTTGAGCAATGAAGGTTTTTTTAAAATTATAATTTCACAATCTTTAACTGATCCTAAGTTTTTAAAACAAGCACGTGAAAAGTTACCAATGGATTTTGAAAACCCACAGTTAGAAGCAAGAATTAAAAAACTATATGCTGAAAAAAAAATAAAAGCAGATGTTAACTTAGAACAAATCTTTAAAAATATAGATGTTCACTGTATAGCAATTTTTTTCTTTCGCTTAGTTTTAAAAGGCGAGGAGTTAGCTGTTGTTCAAAAAGATTTAAATAAATTTATCGAAAGCTTTGCTGCTTATTATGAGGTTTAATAAAGGCATATGAAAACCCTAATAGTTTAAATAGGTGTCCACGAATGTCTGAAAAAGAAAAGCCCATTGTCTATGGAATGATTGGCCCAATGGGCTCAGGCAAGAACGTTGGCGTCGAGTCCAAAAACGAAATGTTGAAAAACAAGAAAACGTCTACTTTTTAAAGAAAGCTGACGTCAGAAATGAGGGTAACATAAGCCCACTTATCCGATAAAATGATCCAAGCTGGTGACTAGATACTTTGATTTTTACTCCAACTAGGCTTTTATCCTCCTTAGCCTCTAGCCTCCTCAAAAACGTGCGTTTTTGAACCTTTTTACTTCTTAGTTACTCGTAACATAAAAGTTTTATGTTACGAGTAACTTTTGGTCTCAAAACTCGTCTTAAAACTACCATTTGCTATTATTTTTAAAATAGACATCTATAACCGTTTTTGGAACGATTATAGCCATGCTAAATGGGGTTGACTTATTTACATCTTAAATATATATTTTAAAGTATATATTTTTATAGTATAGGAGATGGCATGAAAAAGGCGAAGATTTTTAAAAATGGACAAAGCCAAGCAATTCGGCTTCCAAAAGAATTTCAGTTTAAAGGTAAAGAAGTCTTTGCCCAAAAAGTTGGGAATGGAGTTCTTTTGTTGCCTGTTGATAGCCCCTGGGAATTGTTCCGACAGAGTTTAAACAAATTTACGGATGATTTTATGGTAACTAGAAACCAGCCAAAATACGATGAAAGAGAAGAGTTATAATGCAGTTTATTCTAGATACCAACATTTGTATTTATATTATCAAGAAAAAACCAGAGCAGGTTCTTAAAAGGCTTTCAAAAATTGATCCCAGTACTATTGCAATATCATCAATCACTTGGGCAGAACTCATGTATGGAGCAGCGAAAAGTAAAAATCGCGAGCGTAATCTAGACGCTTTAAAGGACTTTATTATTCCATTTGAAATTCTGCCATGGACGGTTAATGAAGCCAGCGTAGCTGGAGAGGTTCGAGCTGCTCTAGAAAAATTGGGAACACCTATAGGCCCTTTCGATACTCAAATCGCAGCACATGCATTGTTTCTTGATTTAATTTTGGTAACTAATAATGAACAAGAATTTAAAAGAATACATGGATTAAAGATAGAGAATTGGACCAGGTAATTATCTAGGGGAGTATGAATGTTTATAGGGTATGCAAGAGTTTCTACTCAAGATCAGTCGATGAATTTACAAACAGATGCTCTTATAAGAGCTGGCTGCAAAGAAATCTTCGAGGATGTTGTTAGTGGATTTAAATCAAATCGTGAAGGACTTGAAAAGCTCTTAAAGTATGTTCGTAGCGGTGACACTATTATTGTTTGGAAGCTAGATCGTTTAGGAAGAAGTCTTAAGAATCTCATAGAATTGATTCAATTTTTTAATGATAAAAATATTGGTTTTAAAAGCCTTCAAGAAAATATTGATACCACAACTGCTAGTGGAAAGCTTTTTTTACATATCTTTGGTGCTCTGGCAGAGTTTGAAAGGGAGCTTATTAAAGAAAGAACTCTTGCAGGTCTTAAAGCTGCGGCTGAAAGAGGTAGAAAAGGCGGACGGCCAAGAGTGATGGATACAAACAAAATAGAACAGGCCCGAGCTCTGCACCGATCCCAAATTCCCATCTCTAATATTTGTAAAACACTTGGGATTTCTAAAGGTACTCTTTATAGAAATCTAACGATCAGAAATAACGCATAGCTTATTAAAAATTTTATTGATCCATCTCCATTGCTAATATCTAATTTATTTAGACCAACGGAGGTTCTCATGAAAACACTTCTTGTTACGAACATTAAGGGCGGAGTTGCAAAATCTTCGACAGCTGTAGCCGTAGCTACGGGCTTAAAGTTGCTGAAACCCGAAACTAAGATTTTGCTAATCGATGGAGATCCACAAGGAAGCATTAAGACTTACTTCGGTTTAAAGCTTCAAAATAGCGATAAAGATTTTTCTTCATTCTTAGTTGAAGACACTCCTTTTGAAGATGCTATTCAAAAAATCCCAGTAGGAGATAGTCATATCGACGTTATGATTTCCTCTCGCAAACTTTCAGAGGCAGATATACGAATGGCGGCATTTCACCGCAGAGAAGAAACACTTAAGGGTCGCTTTAAAAAACAAAATATTCAGTATGATTACTGTATCATAGACAGTAGTCCTGCAATGAACCTCGTACTTTTGAATTTCATGACATTTGCAGATTACTGGCTAATTCCAGCTACAATGGATGCATTCGCCATTTCAAATATTAATTATCTATTTGAACAAAAAAGGATCATCGAAGATTTTTATGAAAAAAGTCCGACGATTCTTGGAATTGTACCTACTATGTTCGACAAAAGAACAACTGTATCCCAACAGGCTTATGAGGCAATTAAGACTAAGTTTGTTAGTAAATGCCGAGTATTTGAACCTATCGGTGTTGATTCAACAATTAAAAAAGCACAAGTTAAAAAGCAGATTATTTATGAATTTGCAGAATCAAGAGCTGCTGAAGGTTATAGGAACCTAACTGAAAACATTGCTGGGATGATTTAATGTCGAAAAAGAAAATTTCATCTGCCGATTTTCTACGCCTTATGGAAGATGAGGAAAACTCCTCTCAGCCCATAGCATTTGCTCCGCAGTCCT
Organism: uncultured Bacteriovoracaceae bacterium; assembly: GCA_964538275.1. Classification (GTDB taxonomy): domain Bacteria; phylum Bdellovibrionota; class UBA2428; order UBA2428; family UBA2428; genus CANIGN01. Next base: position 5,768 of record CAZIFW010000061.1, on the reverse strand, counting down.
TTTCTGACAATGCAACTAAATCGTTAGCTGAAAACTCAACAATAGATCAAGAAACGGATAACAAAGAGATAACACTTCATGAGCCAAAGTTGAGTCAAAATGGCAACAAGTCTTTAGATAACCATGTGACAGTCTCTAGTTCAGCTCCATCTAAACCGTTAGCAAAGCGTGAGCAGAGCGTTAGCAATGCGTCTCCTAAAGCGGTAGCAACTCGTGAGCAGTCCGTTAGCAAACCGTTAGCAGAAAGCAGGTTAAAAAAAGAAAGCGTTAGCAATGCGTCTCCTAAAGCGGTAGCAACTCGTGAGCAGTCCGTTAGCAAACCGTTAGCAGAAAGTGATGTTTTGGGCTTAATTGGAAAAGAAAAAAAATTGCTCTTTTTTATTTTTCAAAAGTGCGAATCAGTAGGCTCTCTTGAAACTCAAATTGTAACCACGGAAGAGCTCTTAAAATCGCTCGACGTAAGTTCAGTTCGCTTGAGAAATCTTATATTTAGGCTCCAAGAAGAAAAATGCCTCATTAAGGTAACTCAAGTACATTTAGGGCGTTCTGGATGGCGCAAATTTTCCCTAGATAAAGAGGTATTTCAGATCATAAGAATACACCTTTCGTCAGAGAAAGCGTTAGCAGAGCGTGAGCAAACCGTTAGCAATGCGTCTCCTAAAGCGTTAGCGTATACGTTAGCAGAGCCCTCCTATAGTAGTAGTAGTAATAATTTAAATATAAATACTAATACTATAGAGCTTCCTGAAAATTTACGTCGATTTGGTATTTCTGTTGTTAACCTTCAAAATCTTATTACCTCAGGAAAAACGACTAAAGAAATTGTTGATAATAGTTTAACAGCTTTAAGTTTCGACATTGAACATGGTAAAACAGGTAATATAGCTAATATTCTTTTTGGAGTTCTTGGAACAGGCAGAGAGTATATTAGCCAAAAGTACTCAGAATCTTTGCAGGAAGAACTAGAACTAGAACTAGAACGTATTCGACAAGCTGAAGAGAATCAAAAAAGATCAGTGGAAATGAAACTTGTGGCTAGTTTTAAAGAGTATTTGGGACAACATCCAGAGTTCCTAGATTCAGTGAAAGATAAACATAATGGATTTGTAACAAGTTCAGAGCTTCTTGAAAAGGTCGCCTTTGAGGAATATAAAAACTTAGGAGTTGAATCATGAAACTAACGGTTGATGATGTAAAAAGAGTAATCAAGGAAAATGAAGTTGAAATACGCAAGTTTGGTGTAGAGGAAATTTATCTTTTTGGCTCAGTTGTCAGGGGTGAAGCAAAAGATACAAGTGATGTTGATTTTTTAGTTAAGTTTGGCCCTGGTGGAACGGATTTTTTTACACTTCATGACTTAGAGCAATTTTTGGAATCAAAATTAAAGACAAAAGTTGACTTAGGAACAAAGCTGCATCCAATGCTTAAAGATAAGATTATGCGTGAGGCTTTGCGTGTCGCCTAGGTCGTGGAGAATTCGAGCTCAAGATATTCTTAATGCCATTTCAGAAATTGAGGTTTTTATTTCTGAACACAAGACTCAAGAATCTTTTCTTATTGACACTAAAGCTGTTAGGGCTGTGACGGGGTGTCTAATTGTCATCGGAGAAGCTGCGAATCATCTTCCTCAAGGTTTAAAAGAAAAATATTCGGAGATTCGTTGGGACCAAATTAGAGGCATGCGAAATAGACTTACTCATGAATATTTTAGCGTAGATGATTCTGTGATATGGAAAACAGCAAAGACAAGGCTACCTATTTTTAAGGTTCAAATTCAAAAAATGCTAGATCAAGACAAAGAGCAATAGCTATCTTGGAGATGGATAGAGAGTGCATTACTTCCCGGCTTCAGTACAAAGGCGACCCTGATTTTGTAAAATTTAGGGTTGTCGAGTGGGCAGGGGATCAGTGGTTTTAATTTTTTTCTTTTAATAGTATTTCAAAAATCACCGTATTTCACGTTTAAAACACCAAGGCTGCATTTTTAACATGGCGCTAACCTTTTCTCTTTATAAAGTACTAAAATTCAACCACGGGCATTTAAATGCGAAATTACCACATATGCCTATTTTGTAAACAATTCCTATTTTCAAAAGCTATCTTTTAAAATACAACTCCTTTTGTAAAGTCCTAAAAATCATCCTGTTTTGCTTTGAGGACTTTTAAGTAAAAAACAATCCATGAGATCAAGTGATTTCAATAAGTTAGGTGATTTGTTGATCCGCCATCGCTTCGTGACCACTCCCTCCCTACGAGATGAAGTGGTCACGAAGCGATGGCTCTACAGTATAGTCAATTAAGTTTATAGGTAGGTAATTAAATGTGGGAGAAAGTTTTTAGGTTTTATAAGTATGAGAGGTCATAGTGATGGAAATAGAAAGTAACAGTTTAGAAGTAAATGATAATAATTTAAATAGCGAATTAAAATCAGTTTTAAAAAAAACAGATGTTAAAAATTTTAGACTGACGGATCGGGATTTGGATATCTTTGGGTTTATTTTAGAGCAAAAATTTGCCTCATTAGAGCAGATTTATTTTCGTTTTTTTGATTGCAGGAAAAGTATTTCTGATCCTTTGCCAAGGGGTCTTTTTGTGACCCGTCAGAGGCTTCAAATTTTAAAGCGAAATGGCTTTTTAAAATCAGAAAAAGTGTTCTCAGAATCTAAGAGCTTATATTTAGTTACAAACAAGGCAGTACAAATTTTAAGATCTAGAAGATCCCATTTAGCGGATCTTAAAGTCATTAGTCAGATTGATTTTAGGAACTATGATCATGATACGAAGGTAAATGATTGTCGGATTGCGATAGAGCGCACAGGAAAGGTTATTCGCTGGTTGCCAGAGAGAAAAATACGCGCGCAAGGTTTTGAGAGTGAGTTTTCTTGGCATGAATTGCCATCAGAACTTGTGCCAGATGGAATTTTTATTTCTTCAAAAGGGGAAAGAATTGCTTTTGAAATTGAAACCACCCCGCGGAAAAAAAGTAGGTATGAAGAAAAGCGAGATGGGTTTTTAAGTGTGATGGGGAGTCATAAACCTTTGATTCATAGGGTGTTTTGGGTGGGCTTTACAGATAGGATTTATACGGATCTAAAGTCCGTTGCTGGCAAATCAGAGGGATTTGTTATTGAGTCTTATAGTCATTTTTTATCAAAACTATGGCCACTGGGCTTGGCGGAGAAGGTGTAGTTATGAGTACTCAAAATGACCATGCTGAGAATTTTTTATTATTCGTTATTATAGGCGGATTGGCTGTTGCTGGTGTATTTTACGGCTTAATTTTGTTTTGGCCTTATTTTATATTTTATGTATTGCCGCTTGTTATAGGGTCTTTAGTAGTGGGTTTTGTACTTTGGATGATGACAGAAGTAGGAGAAGACAAGTCAGATTTAGTCCATCATCGTAGTCTTGTAGTAAGTTACGCGGTGTTAATATTTCTAGTGGCGGTGGTGTTTTTTGCTGGCTCTGTGAGATCAGTTGTTGTTGATAAAAAAGGAAATTTAACTGGGCAATATTATCTTGATTGGCCTGAAGCCAATAAAATATTTAACGAAGAAAGATCTAATTTATATAAAGATGCTCCTTTTGAGTCTTTAAGAAAAAAAGCTAATGAGGGTGTGATTTATGATCGTCAGGAGATGGGTTGGATAGCTTTATGGTGTTTATTTTTAGGAGGACCTTTATTTTATTGGTGGCTATCAAGAAACGATAAAGAAAAAATATCTTCTTATATTGAAAAGATTGTGGAAGAACGAACTGGCTATAAAAGAAAACGACTTGATGAAAAAGAAGAGAAGTTAGATGTGATAATAGCTAATAGCGTGGCAGATTTAAAAACAAAAGTTACTAATTTAGAAAAAGATAGAACAACGTTACTAGCTGAGAATCGGGAGTTAAAAGCAAGGCTTGAGTTCTCAGTGGATATCCCACGACCTTCGGAGGCTAAAAAGTCAAGCGGAGTACTAGATAGTGATATTTTATAGAGCTTAGGAATTGCAGCCATTTATATAAATGGCTGCTGTAGCTCCTAATGCTTTTACAAATCCCTATACACGTCATCGGCCGGAAAAAAACCTTTTATATCGGACAGTGCAAACCTATTGGTCGTTGTTTTTAAAAGAACAATCACGATTAGGAAAAAGCATTCCTCATTTTATTAGAGACGAATTTGAGGATTATTTAAAATGTGGTATTCCAGAGTTTGGTATAGTTAGAACTTATTGTCATCATTGTCGGCACTCTGGAGTGGTGGCTTTTAGCTGCAAGCGCAGAGGCTTTTGTCCTAGTTGTTGTGCTAGAAGAATGAATGATGAGGCAGCTCATTTAGTGGATCAAGTATTACCTAAAGTAGCGTATAGGCAGTGGGTGATTTCATTTCCGTATAAACTTCGATTTTTAATGGCGTATAATCAAAATCTGACAAATCAAATTCTTTCTATATTTATTCAAACCCTAAATTCTTATCAGAAAAAGAAAGCTAAAAGATATGGAATTAAAAATGCAAAACTAGGCTCTGTAACTTTTATTCAAAGATTTGGTTCAGCCTTAAATTTAAATGTGCATTTCCATACCTTATTTGCAGATGGGGTATTTTATAAGTCGGAAGAAGAGTATAAGTTTTTTCAGTTACCTGCGCCTACTAAGGAAGAGCTTTTTTTATTAGCCACAAAAATTCATAGTAAAGTTGGTAAACTCATTGAAAATCTGGGGATTGATGAAAATGAGCAAAATCAAAGTGAATTTGAGGAGTCTTTATTAGGAGATATTTCTAAAATTTCTATTGGGCAAAAAGCAGGTTTTGGAGAGCGAGCTGGAAGTGCTCTTCGTAGGTATGGGATTAACAAAATCGAAGTAGATCCCGAAGACAACGATCCTTATTCAGTGAACGTGGAAGGTTTTAGTTTAAATGCTAGAGTATTAATTGTAAAAAATGATTGTAAGAAACTAGAAAAGCTTATTCGTTATATGGCAAGAGGCCCTATAGCTACGGAAAGGCTAATAGAATGCTTTCCAAATTCTTTAGTGTATAAATTAAAAACTCCTTGGCGAGATGGCACCAGAGAGGTTGGGTTTTCGCATTTAGATTTTATTGCAAGACTTGTGGCCCTGATTCCGCCAGCCAAGTTTAACATGGTGAGGTATTTTGGAGTCTTTGCGCCTAATTTTAAAGATAGAAAAAATATAGTTCCAAAATCAAAACCAGATAAGCTTTCTAGGGAGGAAGTAGTCGTCACAAGTGATTTATTACTGGCTAAAAAAATAAAACGTGAACGTATGCGCTGGTCAGAAATGCTCAAAAGAGTGTTTAAAATCGATGTCACTGTATGCCCCAAATGCCAAGGTCGTCTAGAGCAGATAGCTGTTATTAAAGACAAGGTTGTTATTAAAGCCATTTTAAAGAGTTTAAATGAAGTGAGTGTTTTTCTTCCTATGGAAGCTGTAGACTGGAGAGGTCCACCTACAATAGATGAATACTCTCAAGATCTTTTAAGAGATGATTCTTGGTGATTTGTTACCACTAAAAGGCATTGCTACGTCTAAATTAAGTAAAATCAGTAATTTTATAGTAAAAACAGGCATTTATTTTACCAGTAAAGAAAGCTGACGTCAGAAATGAGGGTAACATAAGCCCACTTATCCGATAAAATGATCCAAGCTGGTGACTAGATACTTTGATTTTTACTCCAACTAGGCTTTTATCCTCCTTAGCCTCGGCGAATTATATTCAATGAAATGGGAAAATGTAGATTGGGAGAACCGCTTACTTT
>CAZIFW010000060.1:0-15163 GCA_964538275.1 uncultured Bacteriovoracaceae bacterium | reverse complement strand
ATAACCCCGTATGTGTCAGAGAGCACCTCTCTCATCTCGGGGAACATTACGTCGACATTGGCCTTACCGTGCTTACGCGCGATAAAATCATCCACCATGCCACTCTCTAGAGGACCCGGGCGAAAGAGTCCGTTAATAGCCGCAACGTCATCTAAACGGTCGGGCTTCATGCGAATACACAAGTTTTGCATGCCCGAACTTTCTAGCTGGAATATTCCTAAGGTATCCCCTCGCGCGATCAACTCATAAGAGCGAGGATCCGTTATGGGAACTTTATCGTAAGTAATTTTTTCTTTGTGGCGCTCAGAGGCCCACTTACAAGCAAGATCTAACAAGTCTAAAGTTACAAGTCCCAAGAAATCGAACTTCACCAGTCCGGCTTCTTCAGACATCTTCATATCCCACTGAATCAAAGAGTTTCCGTCTAGATCCACAGACATGGGTGCAAGTTCAGAAACAGGCTTACTTGCAATAATCACACCTGCAGCATGCACCCCAGGTTGCCTTAAACCTCCCTCGATTTTTCGCGCGAGTTCAACAAGTTGTTTGTTGCGAGGATCAGAATCAATCAGGTCTCGAAACTCTGCAACTTCTGCAAGAGTTTCATCAATGGTAAAAGGTTTGCCCTGAACCACAGGAACGAGTTTGGTTAATCTATTGGTTTCTCCAAAAGAAAAACCCATTACGCGACCCACATCTTTAAGTGCGGCTTTACTCTGTTCTTTTAGGAAAGTAACAATTTGGCAAACCTGTTCTTTGCCATATTTTTCGGCCACATATTGAATCACTTCAAATCTACGTGCTTGGCAAAAGTCGATATCAAAGTCTGGTAATGAAACACGTTCTGGATTTAAGAAACGTTCGAAGAGCAGCCGGTTTTCTATGGGGTCAATGTCTACAATATCGAGGGCATAAGCTGCAAGTGACCCCGCACCGGAACCCCGTCCAGGTCCTACGGGAATCCCTTGGCTTTTTGCCCATCGGATAAAGTCCGATACGATAAGGTAATATCCCGCAAAACCCATTTTGGTAATAACTTCGATTTCGTATTCAATGCGGTCTTTGTAAATTTTTTGTTTGTCGTCTTCTAAAATTTTTAATTCTTCAAAGCGGCGAGCCAAACCTTCACGCGATTCTTCTGCGAAGAATTGTTCTTGAGTTTTTCCCTTTGCTTTAAATTCTGGCAAAAAGTAAATACGCTTGCCACTTTCATCTGCAAAAGAAAATTTTACATTACAACGTTCAGCAACATCCAATGTATTGCTAATGGCTTCTGGAACCGAAGCAAAAGCCATACGCATTTCTTCAGGCGATTTAAGATAAAACTCACTACTTGCAAGTGCAGTCCGCGGATTGTGATTGAGAGTAAAGCCCCTACCCACCATCATCCACACTTCTTGTGCAAATGAATCCTCAGCTTTTACATAGTGACAATCAGCTGTGGCGACCAATGGAAGGCTTCTAGAACGAGCTTCGTTGATGAGCCACTCATTAGCTTCGTCAAATTGAGAAAGTCCGCTGTGTTGTAATTCTACATACAAACGATCCTTAAAAATTTCAGTTAAATCACTTAGAGCGTCTTTGGCTTCGCCTTCTTGATCTTGGAGTAAAAAAGAATTTACGATTCCCTTCATTCCTGCCGTGAGACACAACATTCCCTCACAACTCTCTTTGAGGATTTCAAAAGGAATTTGAGGTTTAAGTTCACCTTCACTGTAACCAAATTCAACATGTGCACGCGTAACGAGTTTTTCTAAGTTTTTGTAACCCTTGTTGTCTTGTGCCAAGAGCACGAGGTGGCGCAACAAGTTGTCACGTCGACGCACGCCAATTTCAACTCCGTAGATGGGTTTAACGCCCGCCTTTTTAGCGGCTTTGAGCAAATACAGGGAGCCATATAAATTGCCCCAATCTGTAAGAGCCACTGCGGGCATATTGTGAGTTGCCGCAGTTTTTACAAGGTCGTTCATGCGCACAAGACTGCGTCCCAAAGAGAACTCAGAATGCACGTGTAAATGAACGAAACTCACTCTACAGATGCTAGAATGTGCCTAAATTCAGGCAAGAGCTTATCTAACAATTAAGACTTAGTTTGAAGGTACATAACGCATCACAGGAACTTGGCTGAGGATATATTCCATCCAGCTACGCTTAATCCACGGAGGCATTTGTCGCAGCTGCGTTACACCATAACCCTCACGAATTTCATCGAGTTTTTCTACCACACCCGATGCTACTTTTTTGTAGAGTCCAAACTCTATAAGAGTATCGTCTGAGAGGGCACTCGCGATGTAAGGGGTATTTTTAATGATGTCCTGGAGCTCTTTATCGCGGCCATCGTACTCTGTAAGCTTCTTTTTAAGAGATGGGATGGACATCAAAAAACGCGCATAAACCCTTAAATAAGTTTCCAGTTCATTGAGCTCGGGCTTGGTTAATGTTTCTGCATCGAGTTTATTTTGAATACGCGTAATGGCCGTACCTAAAACAGGCAATTTAGTTACAAAATGTTTTGAGTTTGTATAGGTCATAGGACGATAATTTGGATCCATAGCAGGGCGACTAGGAGCATGAAAAGTTTGATAAGTAAGAGGTTCACCAAAATTTAGAATTTTCTTAAAGTCTTCAAAATCTAAGTTATCGATAAAGAGTTGCAACTGATCAAAATCTTGATCGTTAAACCCTACGATTACTCGGTTAATGAGTTTATCAATTTCTTTGTGATCAGATTGTGTATCAATTTCTCTGAAATTGATTTTCACGATACCAGATCGTAGCTCTTCAAACTCTTCATCGGTTACTTTAGAAACCGAGAAACGGCGAGTTTCCATATTCGCTTTGACTTTTTCAAGAGACTTTTTAAGAGATGCCAACTTATCTGCGTAGTGGGCATGCTCGCCAATTGAAAGTGTATGAACATATTCATTGAATTCTAAAATTGATTCTTCGCGAATACCTTGAACTACTAATAAAAAATCTCCCAATGAAAAATACTTCTCTACTTTTTCCTCAGATTTCTTTTTAAGGTTTAAAGCCTTTCCAAAGGCATTACCCAAGATATTTAATCCAATCTCATCTCGAGCTGCTTTGATTAGGACTTTTCTTTCTTCATCGAGGCGATCTAATACTTCTTTGAGCTGAGTCACTGTCATCTCATCTAAACGCTCTACGGACACATTGGCATCGCTCATACTTTCTCTAAAAAGAGTGTGGCGCTTGAGCTTACGAGCCATCCCAATCAACTCACTGAGCTTGTAACGATCTCGCAACAAGGGCTCAATGTTTTTTCTTTGTTCCGCATCTATAGACATCACTGATCCTCGATCAAGCGAATCCACCACTGTTTCTGCAATTGTGTAATAATCTGAAAACTTTTTACTTAAATCAGGACGTATAAAGACCGCTACAACTTCAAAGCTTTTAGAGGTTAAAAAGTCGCCCGCTGTAGGATATTCGTAAATGGATTCAGCCATTCCAAATTTAGTAGAGAAACTTCGAGAGAGGCCTTGTCTCATAGGTGAAAACCCCGAAGTTAATACTTTCTTTAAATCTTCAAAACCCATTCTGTCTTTGGGAGTCTCACCTTTTAGAAAAGGGCTCACGTTGCCATATGCAGCTTCCGTAAAACTTAGGCCTGTAAGTAAGTGACAGGCATAACCGTCTTTTGCATTTGTCGTAAATCCATACTTGATTCCAATTTGGCTAGCTGCAAAGTCGGTCGCATTTCTTCTTAATTCACGAAGTTTATCTAGGCTCAAAGAGGGGTCTACGTAGCGCAAAGTAATGGTCTCATAGGGATTGTCTTTGTTGCGGTAAATATCTCTGTATTTGTAACGAACGCCTTCTTCAAATTCAGATTCAATAAAGTGTTCTTTACGGTGTCCGCGCTTTCCACGAAACAACATTGAGTGAGTTAAGCGTCTTTGAGGATAGCTATATTGAGGAATCAAAGTAGAAAGTTCAGTAGGGCTGATGCTTAATATTAAGTCGCCTTCTTGATAATGAAAGTCGTCATGACTTTTCATTTCACTCTCCGTAAAACGCATTTTTCCATCTTGACCTTTAGTTAACCAATAACTCTTAGGATTAGAGAGAGCATACTGCTCAAGAGTTAAGTCAAAGATCCAGTTGAGAAGTCTTAAAGTTTTTGAAGCTTCTGAATTATGCACATGCTCCATTAGGGACAAACGCACGCCAACAAGTTCTTCTAAAAATTCTTTATTGAGCCCTGAAAGACCCTTCAAAGACATACAAGCTAAAAAAGAATTTCGAGTTTCAGAATTCTGAACGTGAAGCTTATTTAAACAATGGGTTGAAGAAGAGCCATCAGCCTTTTGCAAACTTGATAAGGATTGATTGAATTTGTAGAGCTCCTCAGAAGAGGCTCCAACTTGTTCGGCATATTGCTCTAAGCCCGCGCGGCCTGTGGGTGAATAGGCTTCGTTTTCCTCTTTCTTTTGACACGCAGGCAATACAAGGCCCAACGCAAATACAAGTAAAAGTAGATATGCCCTCCCAGGCAAAACTACTAAGTTTCCATTACGGAAATTCAGCATCATTTTGTGCACCGATGGCCGACTGTAGTGGAGAGGCTTGAAGAGTGTCAACTTAAAGCAAGCTCTTACAACATTGAATAAAGTCATTTAATATCCAATACTTGGCCTCTGTTTTGGGCAGCTCCTGCTGTGTTGACGGAAGCAACCTTACATGCATCCGAGTAATTTTCCTTTGGCCACAATGCAAAGATGTTTTGAAGCCATCGACGCTTTAGAGCCAAAAATTGGCAAGGAAGAGTAATACTTAAACATAAAACTGAGCTCTTATGTGTATGCATACGCACCTAAACCTTCCGCTCAAGATAGTTGCAAGAGGCATACCGTTAAGGGGCAATTTTAAGAGGCTTTAAAAACAAAAAAGGCTGATCCTGTGAGGGATCAGCCTTCTTTGACTTAAAGAGCTTTTATTATCTAAACGCTATTTAAGGGTGAACGGATAGTATTCAACTTCTGCAGACGCGCCTGAGGGAGGCGAAGGAAATTTCCATTGCTGGAGTCTTCGAACAAAACATTCCATCAAACCAGCATCACCTGTGCTGTTAGCTTGTGGACGTACTTTTGCAACCACTCCTCCGTTAAGAATGGTCCAAGCTAGAGCTAGCTTACCCGCTATATCAGGATTACGTTGCTTAGCTTGTTGAAAACAAAATTCCAATTCGTTCATATGTGATTTAACGACACGGTCAATTTCTTCCTTAGACAATCCCGCACCTACAGAAATTCCACCGGACTCTGTAGAAATAAGTGCTGAACCTTTTCCTGGAATACCACCCGTGCCATCACCTTTTGCACCTTGACCAAAACCTTTCGTACCTAAACCACCTACACCTACTACAGCTTCAGTACCACCGCCTCCGGAGCCTGTACCTACAAGACCACCTCTAGGACTTACGCCCTTGGCACTTTGTAAACCACCGCCACCAAAACCACTGAATTTTTTGTCGAGGTCATCATTACCACCATCTTCGCCCGTCATCTTAGCAAGCTTACTGGTTAAGCCTGAATTTTTAAGAGACTGCAAAAGACCAAACTTGCTAGGTGGCTTAGCGGTTTTGTTGTTGTCCTTGGTAGGTCCTGGCTGTTTGCTATCAGGGCCTTTCACTTTAGGAGCAACTGTTACACCCGTGTTGTTTTTAGCATTTTGTTCACCGCGCTTACCTTCAGGTCCAGGAGTTCTTTTACCTTCTCCTTCATTACCTCCCTGCTGGTTTCTTTGCGCTTGAACAGAGTCAGGAATTTTTTTCTTTTCTTCTAAACCAGTTTTTTGCTCGGGTTTTTCAGCCTCTTTTTCAGGTGGCTGAACTTCAAGCTTTTCTTGTTTTTGCTTGTAAGTCATAACCAAAATTCTTCTGAACTTCTCTGGGAACTCTTTTACTTCACCTTCGATAGGTTTCTGAAAAACCATGAGATACGTCACGAAAAGAAAAGCAGCAACTATCGTTGTAAAAAAGAAGCTCCAAAAAACGGGATCGCGATCAACCATTGGACCGCGAGGAAGAGGAGGAGGATCTGGCACAAACATCATGAAAAAGTGCACATTTCCAATACGCACTTTTGCAATATCGTTAGGTCCAAGTTCAATTCGCTCTTTGCCACTCTTCATGAGATCTTCGTGCGTATACATGTGACCATTAATACGTGCACTCATCTTCATAGAAGGATGAAGATTAATCTCTACTCGAGTTCCTTTAATTTCTACAAATCTAAACTGTGGAGGAATTGCAGACTCGGTAACTATGTAAGTCGACTTAATTCCATCTCCTAAAGTGATGGTCTCGCGACCGCGCTTATAGTGATCAATCGCAAGAATTGTATCTTCCCAATAAACTGTAACCTCTAACTCTTCGTGAGCTTTGGGATCAGCTTCTAAAACACCGCGCGCTGTCGCCGTGCTCTTCAAGCTGCGAATAACTGTTGCTTCTCTGGGAGCTGTTGGAGTTACAGGAGCTGCATTGTCTGCAACTGCAATGGCAGGAGCAGGAGGAGCTTCGGGTGGAACGACAGAAGGAGCCACAGGAGAAGAGGATGCACCCGCAGAAGGTGCTGAGGTGGGTACTCTTGGAGCAACCGTTGCAGAAGCAGGTTTAGCGACACGTACGAGCTTAATCGTTACGTCTGCAACTTTAATCTGATCACTCTCTCTAAGAATTGCTTCTACAATTTTAGAACCATTTACAAAAGTTCCATGTGTAGAGGCCAAGTCTGTTAATTTAAGCTGTCCATCTCCAAGTATTTCCAACAAAGCATGGATACGTGAGACTTGAGGGCTAGGAATTCTAAAATCCGCAGAAGAGATTCGACCCAAGATAATTTTATCCTGATCGAATGACTGCCTTGCGATGAGAGTATCCCCTTGGAAGACTGATAATTCTATTAGTGCTCGATGTTGACTCATTTTTTCCTCTCTCTACCTACCTGAATACCCACTGGCATCCAGGACCTCACGCTTAAAGGAAGTTCTAACGGGTATTAAACTTTTGTTTCTACGACTAGGTCTTTGATCAAATACCGCTTGAAAGGGTGTGTAAGCTTTTCCTGAAATTGCTGCGCCATCGAAACGAAAGTATTGTTTGGCAGGAACTTTAACCAAACCCGTTTCAGTTTGACGAACAATCCAACCCTCTTGTCTGTCTTGTGCTGGATTTCGTTCAGCTTCCACTGCAAACGCAGTGCTAGCTGAAGAGAGCAACAAAATGCTTGAGAATTTAAAGAGAAAGTTTTTCATAGTTATCCACCTTTTCCTTCAGCCATTCCCATACGCGCTAAGTCTTTAAGAGCGCGAACATCGCTATCTTCATCCACACCTGAAAGAATAGCGCTGGCTTGTCTGTAATCTCCCACCTGAAGATAAAGAGAAGACAAGTTTTTAACGACAGTACGTTTATTCACACCACTCGCACGAGTACTGAGATCTAAGAGAGTAGACTCAGCTGAAGCTCCGCGTCCTTCTCTCCAATCAAAGAGTGCGCCTAAGAAATCCATGTAGAATTTTTCTTCTGTAGACATAGCATCAGAAGATTTTTCCAATAAGTCATTTGCCAACATAAAGGCACCTACTTGATTTTGCTTAAAGCTCTTTTCAGCAAACTCAGTGAGTGGGCGCTTATGAGAAATGTTTGGAATCCACTGAAGATCTGGAATACTGCGATTTGCTATCGCTTGTGCCCCTGCATTCCATTTAGCTTTTGATCGACATGCACTTGCAGCTGGACCTTTAACTTTGAGCTCCTTAGCTTTTTCTAAACACAAATCGATCAAAGATTTAGATTTATCTTCAAAAGATTTTACAAATGGAGCCAATTCTTTTTTAGCATCAGGATCGCTAATTTTTGCGAGTTCATTGCTCAAGTCTTTATAAAGATCAGAAAGTCTTTCAAGAGATTTAAATGCGTAAGTTGTATCACCATACCCAACCACCGCAGTGTAACTCTTCTCTAAAAGTTCTAATGAACGAACTTTTTCACCCAGAGTACCTGCTATTCGCGCTGGAATAGTTGAAACCCTTAATCCTTGATAGTTCTTAAACTTAGCTTCAACTTGGTTAAATGCCGCCTCACCCATCGCAGACTTCATGGCTTCTGAATAAGCAGGATTTGGCTGAAAGCGTTTTAAAATTCCAGGATAAGAAGAAGAATTTTTAGCTCGTACTTTAAGAACAGGTTCAGCTTCATCTAACAACTTACGCGTCTTAGCTGTTAGACGCGGAACTTTTCTAAAATTATCAATATCAACTAATGTAGCTCCACGACGATATACCAAAACGGCTACCGCAAAGTCTTTATTTGAACCCGATTTAAACTCTTCAAGATAATCCTTACCGAGCTTAACAGTTTCAGCACTTAATCCTTTGCTAGGATTTAACTCTGGTATAACCCCATCTTCCAAGTGAGCTTTCACATAGAAAAGGTTTCCAAGAATTTTTTCACGTTCTGCTGCTGAACCTTTGTAATTAGAAAGTACCTGACGATATTGGCGCACAGCTTCGTCAAAGTTAGCTTTTTCTAACAAATCATCAGCCTGCGTAAGATAGATATTCTTTGCAAACTGACTTTTTGGAAACTTCTTTAAAAGTTCAGCTTCAGCTCGAGCAGCGCCTTGTTTATCTTCCGCTCTCTTATAAAGAACTACAGCATTATTAAGAAGTTTTTCTTGTATATCTTTATCCGCAACATTACTTGCATTTAAGTAGGCCGTTGCTTTAGCTGCCTGCTCAGATTTAGTTCCTTCAGGCATTCCTTCAACTTTCTTTAACATTGCTTTTTCTTTTACATCTTCTAAATTGGACTTAAACTTAGCACCGCCTGCGGCCATCAAAGTTGCATTTGACTGAAAAGCAGTCGCTTCACTTATGACAGCGTCATAATTTTTATTTTTTTCATGTAAGAACAAAATACGCTCTGCCGCATCAACTCCTCGATCTGTAGAACCAAAGCGACTCACGATGTTGCGAAGAGTTTGCAAGGATTGATCTTGTGCGCCCGATTCGAAGGCTTCGTTAGCACTTGCATACATCAAATCACCCGCACGTTTATCTTCAGGGTATTTGGCAACAAAATCGTTTGTAGCAGCAATCAAGCTTTCGCTATATTTTTTATCTTTTTTAGCAGCTTCACGATATGCCAAGATTTGGTTATATGCAGATGTCGCGGCATATTTTCCTAAACCTACATTTGCGTAAGCTTCGCCCGCTCGAGCAAACTCTCCTGATTCATAAAGTAGATCTGCAAAGTAAAACTTCATTTCATGAACGTTTTCTGCGGTATCAGGATTTCTTGAAGGTACGTAAGCCAAGTAAACTTCGTACAGAGGGATTACATTTTTAGAAGCAGCAGGAATGTTACGCTTCTGTGCAGCTTTATGAAAGTCCTTGGTATCTCTACGTACTAGCGACACAAGCTCGTCAACCATAGCTTTTTCACTCGTAGGATCCATCTTTTGAGCCTTTAACCATTTAGAACCTGCACCATAATCACGTAACAACTCGCCCAATTTTTGAGCGTAAAGCCCAAGGTTATTAGATTTTTTTGCGTTTTCAGCACGATCTATAGAAAGGTCACGAGCAAAACTTGCTTCAGGTGAACGACTTAAGAGTTTGCTGTAAAAATATTCAGCAATTTTATAATGGCCGCGATCTTTAGCGACTTGAGCTGCAGTAAGCTCATACTTTTCAAGTAACTCTTTGTTACGAACCTTTTCACGGAAATAAGACCAACCGTCGTTATATTGTCCCGATAAAGCAAAGGCCATTGCAAGGTCACCATAAGCCTCACGAACAAAGCTTATGTTTTTTGCACTTTTGTCTGCCTTAGAAAGTTCAATCGTTTTTAAGAAAGCTAGTGTCGCTTTTTTGTAATCTAATAAATTGCTGTAACACCAAGCTGCACGGTATGTGGCATAAGGCTTAAGCTTAGAAAATTCAGAGCTATTACTTGCAGCTACTTCTAAATAAAGTGGCAATGCTTTGCGGTGCAAGTTATTTTCAAAATACGCATCTGCTAAAGAGAGTTTAGCAAGACCAGCCTTTTCACTTTTTGGATAACGGGTGGTGAGTTCTTCAAAATAAGGAATTGCTTTTTTGTTATTCCCCATATCACTGTAAGTCATAGCGAGATAAAAAAGCACTTCTTCGCGGGCTATCATCATGGATTTGCCCTGATCCTTACCCCTACTTTGACTTTCGAGTTCGTTGTACAAACTCAAAGCTTGAGTTCTTACTTTGTTTGCTTGCGGAGTTTTCAATACAGGACGAGGCTTTGATCCACGCTGTGCTGATGAAAGCGCATTCCAAGCTTCAACGTCTTTGGACCAAGCTTCACTTTCTTTCATAGCCACTAAACGAGAACGATCATAATAGAGCTCTGCAAGTCTCATTTTGAGTTCGCCTACTCTAGCTTTTTGTTTCTCTCTTTGAATAAGTCTCTGGAGTTGACCAATAAGTTGTTCGGTCTTTTGATCGATACGCTGAAGACGGGCTGTCTCCATATCAATATCGTTTCTGTTAAACAAAGGAGACCTACGACTTGTAATCGTCTGTGTTACTCTTACTCTTTGGCGTTCAAGAACACGTTCAGAGTTTACATTTGCATCAACTTTTTTTCTTTCGTTAACGGCTTTCCAGTTCACCTCAAGCGCAGACGAAAGACTTAAAATCGAGATGTATAATCCAAGTTGACGCTTCAACATTATCTAGCTCCTTCTTCGCACACATCTGTGGTTGCAAATGCGTAGCCACCTGTTTCATCTCTCCAGAACTCACCCTCAAAAGGCCAAAACTCAAAACCTTTTTGAACTTCTTTCTTGAAGTCGATATTTTTTTGAACAGGAACCTGAGCCTTGATTAAGCGATCCCGAACTCGTGTGTTAACTTCAAGGTCTACCGCCAAAGCACCTTCTAAACTTTCTTTAACATCGTTCTTCATTTTTTCGACTAAAGGTTTTGAATAACGAGCAATTTTAGCCAAGTAGGTTTCTTCTATTCTATCGAAAACCTTTAAGAGCGCGCCGCGCGTAGCTTGCATTTCTCGACTGCGGAATTTTTGATCAATATTTTTTCGCTCAAAGCGGACCTTTTCAATAGATGTTGAAATGTCTCCAATAAAGGGTTGAGCTAAAACTCCGTCCCAAGCACGGTCCATGGCAGAACTCTCTGCTTTAACAGTACCCATAGCGACACTTCTGAGTTCTTCATAAAATTTAGCAGGACTATTGGAAAGACTGCTAATTTTTGCAAAAGCCGCATTCATATTGCCGTAATCTTCTTTAAGTTTTACGAGTGACCTAGAAGCAGATTCGTAATGACAAAGTTGGAAGAGCACAACAGCCTGCAAGAGTGCTTTTTCAGGGTTAAACTTCGAAGCCAAAAAAGGACTTCTTAAGTTCATCAATTGTCCGAGGGCTAAGTTATAGTCTTCTACATGAAACGCAGACCATGCACCAACCACTTGACCTCGGTACCATGCAGGAGAGGCGCGTGTGATGTAAATC
This sequence comes from uncultured Bacteriovoracaceae bacterium, assembly GCA_964538275.1. Lineage (GTDB taxonomy): Bacteria > Bdellovibrionota > UBA2428 > UBA2428 > UBA2428 > CANIGN01. Next base: position 3,623 of record CAZIFW010000060.1, on the reverse strand, counting down.
AATTCTTCAAGAGCTTCACTGTACTTTCGAACCTCGAAAAGAATCAAAGCACGTTGAAGACGAATCTCGGATAAATCTACGCCAGCCATATAGGGGAAATCCCCACCTAATACTTCAAATGCTGCACGCACATCACCTGTTGCATTATAAATAGAACTCGCAAGAATAATTGCTTTTGATTTAAAAGGAGAAGCTTGCATAGAAGAAATTGCAGAAGAACTTGGCAATAAAGACTTTGCTTGCTGTAAATTTCCTGAAACTAAAGCTTCTTGAGCCAATGCCAAACGTACACCAACGCTGTCCGTAGGCATTCCTTGTATAAGTCTTGATTCTCCCAACAAGAAAGCCAAACCACCTGCTCTGTTTGCAATCACACGATTGGGACGAGCGCGATAAGACGCCACTAATTCGGCGAGTGCTGAGTGGGAATAACCCATCTTTTCAAAAATAGCAGCTCTAAGACTTCTAGAGCTAGCATCACTTGCGCCAGCTAAAGCAGTTAATGCCGCTTCGTAATTTTCGCTCTCCATTAAACTCTTAACTTGCGCTCCTGATACATTCGCAGCCGGAGCTGCACGTCGAACAGGTCTGGCAGCAGGTTTAGCGGTTGAGGTGCGCGCTTTTGCCTGAGTACGCTTGGGAGCCACTTTTTTACGAGTTTGAGCTTCAGTTGAAAATGCAAGAATGAGTGGAACGATGAACATTAGCTTCTTCATAAAGAGGGCTCTCCCAAAAGAATTCCGGCACCGAGTACAATGTTGATACGGTTACCAACATCTTCTTTAAAGTCGTAGTAATCTCTAACTTCGAATTTCAATGTTGATCGACGGTTTAAGAACAAACGTGCACCCGCTCCTCCCATCATCATTCCTGAAGAACCCACTTCGAACTGAGTCATACCGCCCCCTAAAAAGAAGTAGCCTTCGAAATGATAAATATTTTCTGCTGTTGCAGATTTACCTCTAAAAGGCGCCCAGTGAAGTGCTGCTCCCAAAGAAACTACGGGTTCAACACGTTCAATCTCTAAACCTGTATTGGCATTGAGATCGTCTGCAAAGCCAGTAGAAAGGTTTGTTAGAAAGTTTACGTGGAGTGCTTCAACCGAAAGACTTTCAGTTAAATGGTAGAGATAACTCAAGCCCATTGAAATTTGTTTTCTGAAGCTATCAGAAGGCTGGATTCCTAATGAGAAAGGAATAATCTCGTGGCGACCTTTTTTAAAAACATATTGGTGCTTAACCACAAAAATATGTTTCATGGGAATGGACTTAGGTCCCGTAAGCATCTCGTCGATATCTTTGTAAACTTCTTCGTCTACTTCTTTAGTGCGAGGCACTTCTTTGCTAAAACTCACTTCTTCTTCTGAAGCAGTATTTGTACTCTTGAGTTGAGAAGCATCTAAATTTTCTTCAACTACAGGAGTGGGATCAGGCGAAGAATTTGAAGTTGAGGGCGAACCACTAAAAACTTCGTTTTCTAATTCTTCGAGACTTTGTGTAAAAGATGGGAATGAAAAAAGAATTCCTCCCAAGAGAAAGCAGACGAGTCGCAAAACCATGAAGTCCCCCCAATATAAAATTTACCTTATCCCAGCAAATTCCAGCAGCTGGCGTCAGACGGATCTCTGGCGCTGAGCCGCTTTGCGTCAGCCATGGAATTGACGACAGGTAGTGACCTGAAGGAGAAATCAAGCATGCAAGCGCACAACAAAAGCCTTACAGGCGTTAGAGTTCTCGTAACAGGCGGCACCTTTGACAAAGAATACGACGAACTCACGGGTAAATTATTTTTTCGCCAAACCCACTTAGAAGAAATGTTGCAACTTGGACGCTCTCGCTTGCCCACTCAAATTGAAGTCGTCTGCATGATCGACAGCTTAGAGATGACAAATTCGCATCGAGAACTCATTCTTAAACATTGCCAAGAATGCCCTGAAGACAAAATCATCATCACTCATGGTACGGATACACTCGAAATCACCGCTCGATTCTTAGCAGATGCGAAGCTCAACAAATGTATTATTTTAACTGGCGCTATGATTCCCTATAAATTTGGAAGCTCTGATGGACTTTTTAACTTGGGCTCTGCGCTTGCATTTGCTCAGTCCTTAAGTGACGGAGTTTATGTAGCCATGAATGGCCGCTGCTTTGATGCTTACAATGTGACCAAAGACAAACAATCGGGTGAATTCAAATCCCTTAAGTAATATTCGCTAAGATTATTGAGAAACATAATAACTTGCGCCAAACACTTTCGGTGTTTGGCGCCGTTCGCGAATTGTAAATGACTTGATTTAAAAACTTACATTAATGCCGGTGCTTGTACTGTAAGTGTCCTTTGAATCTTCATCCAAAAACGCACTCCCTTTGACAAACAAACGCGTATTATCCGATAGAGAAAATTCACTTCCAACATGAAGCGAATTGCTATAGTGACTATCAGACTGAAAGCTGGATCCAACACCACCCGAGATTCTTAACCAACTTGTTAAATCGCACAAGAGAGTTAAGCGAGAATGAATATAAAGATCTTCAAAAGTAGTTTTATCGTTTTCACTGTCAGAATCGTAGGCAAATACCTGATGCGCAATGACCTCTGCAAGAAATCGCAAATCATTATCTGCCCAGGTGTAATGCAATCCAAGTGTTGGCGCCACAAGAAGGCCGTCAATACTAGAGTAACCAATTCCAGAAATACCTGCACTGATAGCCAATTCACTTCCCGTTCCTTGATTGTTCAACAGGCCGTATGTAAACACAAAAGGCGCACTGAAAGTTAAATTCTGAGTAATACCGTAAGAATAATCCGCCGCAAACTGTAAGTAGCCATCACGATCTTCTGAACTCAATGTATAACCTACGCCCAAATCAAATGCATGCTCACCCTCAGGAGTAAGGAAGTAGTTATGCACTTTTCCTTGTGTTTTGTAAGATGAGTTAGGCAAGAATGAATTCACAGTATTATTACTTGCGATCACAATTGGACTATTACCCACCCAACCGCCTCCTTGAGTGAACCCAATAAGCGGGAAAATGAAACTAAGTGTGATTAAAATTTTTTTCATAATTTATTTAACTCCTGTAAGTGGGTAAAGCTGCAAGTTAAGTCTTACAGCGAGATTCTTATTTTCTTCTTTACTGGCTTCACCATATTTTGCGAGTAGTCCCGCACCAAACTCTTGAACTTCCCGCTTAAGTTTAGATAACTCGTTTTGATTAACTAAAATCGTCAGAGATCCATAAGATCGTTCTTCGGGGTTAAGTGAATTGAGCTTAACTTCTGCCTCTTGTAAAACTGCGCTGTGGAATTTTTTGTTCTCAATCACACTGTAATCGTTATCTGTTGAAATAAATGGGTGTTTAGGTGCAAGCTTGTTTTTCTCATCGCGAAATACAAGCCCTAACGCCTGAAAGTTCTTGAGCTCTCTTCTTATACGAGACATCTCTATGTACGGGAGAAGTTTTTTTAAAGTAAGTGCAGCATCTTCCTCTTGAGGCCTATAAGTGAGTGCAATGTAGAGCGCCCATGTATCAGGCGAACTTAAAAGATAGAGTTCGGAGTCCTTAAGAGAGCTAACCCGAGTAGAAAAGATTTGTTTCTTAAGTTCAGAGTGTAACTCCTCT
>CAZIFW010000059.1:0-15218 GCA_964538275.1 uncultured Bacteriovoracaceae bacterium | reverse complement strand
ATTACAGTGCGTGCGCCAATTTTAGCACCGCTACGTATGTAAGTGTAAGGACCAACTTTTACATTTTCTCCAAGTTCAACACCGTCTTCAATTATGGCTGTAGGGTGAATCATTTTGTTTCCTTCAAAAATCCTTTGAGCTGATTATAAATTTCAGGAAGTTTATCCTGAATTGCCATAATCCTTAAATCGTGACGTATGGGCCTAGCAGGCACGCCACGTAATTGTGCTCCATCTGGCACATCTGTAGTGATTGCACTGAACGCACCAATAGAAACTTTGTTGCCTACAGTGAGATGACCTTTGCTTACAACTAAACCACCTAATGTTACGTAATCACCCAAAACGGTTGATCCCGACAAGGCTACAAATCCACAGAGAATATTGTGCTTACCTACACGGCAATTATGTGCAATTTGCACAATGTTGTCGGTGGCTGCGTAATTTCCAATCACAGTGTCTTCAAAGACTCCACGATCTACACACACAAAAGATCCTAATTGAACACCATCTCCAATGAGCACACTTCCTACATGAATGCGGTGACGAGGAAGCGGTGATTTAGGATAAACAATAAAACCAAATCCGTGACCCCCTATACTTACGGGTCCACGAAAATAACAGTGATCACCTATTACGGTATCGTCAGCTATTCGGCTACCCGCACCTATGCGAGTACCTTTACCAATTTTTACACGAGCACCTACGCGAACACCCGCTTCGAGAACAACACCTTCTCCGAGTTCACAATCAGGTCCCATCACTACGCCTTCTTCTGCGCGTAATTTGAATTTATTTTTATATGTAGATGTATGATTTTCACCTTCACCCACCCACTCAGTGACTGCCATTTTTCTAAGTAAAAAATCCATAGCAGCATCCGGACAATTTATAGCGACTTCATTTGCAGCAGGATCGCTGCAAGTTTTAGAATCTCTAAAAATCAAACCCCACTTCTCTGATAGAGAAGTTTTTTTAGTGTGATAACAAAAATCTTTTTTACTGGGTTCTGCAAAACCAGAAGAAAGTGGATTTTCCAATTCCTTCCAGTTTGCAGACACTACAGAGTCATTTGCTAACTTGAATGTAAAGCCCTGAGCCTTGAGCTCATCTAAAAATGCTTCGAATCCAAAGACTTCATGAGGGCATCGTTCAAGAGTTGACTTCATAGTTTCCAGTCATCAACGAACTATTTGCTGTCGAATTTTTTAACAAGAGCGTCTGTAAGATCAACTTTATCAGCAGCGTAAAGCAAGCCCGCGCGCGCTTCTACAACCATATCTACTTTTGCATCTTTAGCTACGCCTTCAATGATATCTCCCAATCCTTTGAGGATAGGTTGAGTTTCTTTGAGTTCGTCTTGTTGCATTTCAACTTGAGCTTTTTGTTTAGCTTGCATGATTTCTGCATATTTTTGTTGAAGTTGCATAGCTTGCTCGCCTTTAGCCTTATCAGACATAACTACGCTTTTCTTTTTGAATTCTTCTTGAGATTTTTCAAAAGCTTTTTCTTGTTTATCGATACTTGCTTTTTTCTCTTTAAATTTTTTCTCTAAACGTGCTTTAGCATCTTTGCCTTTTTTCACAGATTGGAGAGCTTTCTCCATATCTACGGTACCGATTTTAACGGCACTCCAAGAAAGACCAATCAAAGTAAAACTGAGTGTAAATATGAGCTTCTTCATCATGGGGACGACACTAAAACCCGCCCTCACCGGAGTCAAAGGCGTCATGAGAGCTAAACAAAGACAATTCAGAGCGCAAGACACCGCGGCGCGTCGACCACGTTCCACATCCCCCTTAAGTCGCTCCTCTTGCTAAAATATAGGATCTTGGGAATCCCTATCCCTTCCTAGAGAGCTGTTAACTGTGGCAAAAAATACTATACAGACTCAATGTTTGATCCCGTTGTTCTGTTTTTTATTCTTGGGTTGCTTGCAGGCCTTGTTAAATCTGACCTAAAAATTCCGGATTCTTTTTACAATGTGCTCAGTATCTACTTACTCCTCTCGATAGGAATTAAGGGTGGCATAGAACTCTATCATGCACCCCAAGGGCAAATAGTTTTGCCTGCAGCCTCTGCAATCATACTCTCTCTTTTAATTACTAGTATTGCGTGGCTGATTCTCAAAAAACTTGGTCGCTTTTCAAATGCCGATTCTGTGTCAATTGCAGCTCATTATGGATCCGTAAGCGCTGTAACATTTGCAGTTGTTACGAGTTACCTAAAAGATAAAAATATTCCTTTTGAAGAATACATGACTGTTCTTCTTGTTTTGATGGAAGGTCCAGCCATAGCACTTGCCATGGCTATTTACTTTTGGAGCAATAAAAGAAAGTCCAAAGAAGCCTTTTCTTTCAAAAAGCTTTTTCATGAAATGTTTCTTAGCAAAAGCATAATATTACTTATGGGTGGTCTTGTTATTGGTGTGTTTACTGAAATGACTGCTAACAAACAGCTGAACTTTTTCTTTTTAGATTTATTTAAAGGTTTCCTAGCACTCTTTATGCTTGAGATGGGAATTGTAACGAGCGGAAAAGTTAAAGATCTTAAAAAAACGGGAATCTTTCTAATTTGCTTTGGGATAATAATGCCAATTTTTTCTGCAGTACTCGGATTATATGTTGCAAAATTCGCAGGCCTCTCTCAAGGTGGAGCTATTGTGCTCGCAACTTTAGCTGCCAGTGCCTCTTATATAGCGGCACCAGCAGCAATCAAAATGACAATTCCTGAAGCAAATATTGGACTTTCGCTGAGCACATCTCTTGGAATTACTTTTCCGTTCAACATAACAGTCGGAATTTCACTTTACGAAAAAATAGCCGCGAAGATTTTTCTTAACTGAACACTCCAGGCTATGAAGGCTTATAGGGCAATGAAGAATGATGAAGCACTATTCGAAGCTTCCCATACTGATCTTTTTTAAAGCCCCAAGTTTTATCTACAAGTACTGTCTCTCCTTTAGAATTTTTAAGAGTCACCTTGCCCATGGTTATTGCTTTATCTCCATCAATATAAACGCCTGCATTGTTAAATGAAAAGTCTGTCCATCCCATTAATGCAAAACCCATGTCCTTGGGAAATTTTTTATTACCCCCAACAAAATAAGAGAGCGCACCTTCTCGGGTCGTTCTAAAAGTGTGATCGCCTTCTGTTAGAGTTGGCTTAAATAGAACTGTACCTAAATTGTACCCGTAGGCACCATCTAAAACATTGTTAGCAGTTTTCGTCGCAGCTCTAATACCTTTAGCCTCAAAGTCTTTGCTAATTTGAATGAGAGCATTGCCCCAAGCTTTTTGTGCGGCTTCAACTTCTGCTTCAGTGACATTTCTATTTACAATATTGCTACTAAAATTTGACGCTAAACTCCGATTAGGAGAACTCGCATAAGATGCAGTACTTAAGGTTAAAGTTAATAACGTTAGTTTTTTAAATATCATATAGATTCTCCTTTTTATTATTTTTTATAAACGACCTCACTTAGAGCCTTCAAAACTCTAAGATTCTGTCCTCAACATTTTTGCAAGCTTGGAATTTAAGGATCTTGATTTGTTGCGATTTTTCACGCGTATTTTATCACTGAAACGATTCATTGCCTCCAGCAAATGTTCGGCTACATCCGCTAATGCTACATAAAGACTTGAGGCAGACTTTACAGTTCTTAGCCCATGATAGGTTCCACCACTCATATGCACAGTGACCTTGAATAAATCTGGACCCGCTTGGGAAGGTGAATTCTCCATCTCCAATGTAATCAAAACTTGCGTGTCATCTAAGGATTGAAATTTATCTACGACGCTAGCAATTCTTTCTATTGCGGCTTCACGTGCAATTTCCGATTTTTCTAAATTCTTAAATATTACTTTTATCATATCGGTACTCCTTCATTTGATTTTTTAATTTCTTTAGATTCCTCACCACTTAAACAAGCAGTTTTTAATTCCTGAACATTCTCAATAAGGGGCTTTTGAGTGAGCTTCTCCAAGCTCAACATACTTTGTGCGGCAGTAAGACAAGTAGGCTGAATTGATTTAGGTAAACTTTGAACCTTATCTTTTAGAATATGGGTTTGTTCAGCAATATTTATCTCTTGACCCACACTTGCTAGATACCTAACACCCACCACGCCAAGATACAGAGTAAAAGACCCAATGAAGACAAGCGCAACTAGGGCAATTACTAAAAAAAATTTTAATTTTTTATGAAGCTGAGACTTCGTCTTTAGTGTTCTAAAAATTTCATCAATTAATATTTTTTTCATAGTGAAACTCCTAAATAATTTATGGGTAAGGTGGGCTTAATTCCAAGATTCAAATCATTTTCTTTTAAAGCGGGATCAAAAACAGCCCATGCCAAACAGTCTTCTGGCATTTGTGTCTTAGGAACAACAAAAACATCTCCCCCATGAGTGATCACACTTTGAGCTAAATCATCTAAAACATCATCATCTTCATGATTTACATCTCGATAATGAATTTTCAACTTACCCGATTTCGAATTAAATCTTCCATAAAGCTTAATGCCATCTGCTATCATAATTTTTCTCACTCGACCCTCAGCAACAGCTTTGGCGATTTGAAAAATATTTCGACCTGCTGAATTCCTCTTTTCGGCCGCACGGAACTCAACAATAAGATTTTCTAAATACTTCAAAGCTGCCGCTTCCATATTTTGTCTTATTGTTTTGGCTACTTTCTTTAACTCATTTTTTGAAAAAGTTTCGCCTAGAATTGAAATGTTTTGAGAAGGATAGGGCAAAACTCTTTTCAAAGTACTTAAGCCCCTAAAATTTCCCATCATAAACAACTTAGGCTTTGTCAAACGGGTGTGTTTTGATATCCACTCCGATAATGATTCAAGCGCACTAAAAGATTCAACTGTTTTAGGAAAATCCAAATCGAGACCAGTAAATTCATTGTCGGTAATTTTTAAAGTAGAAATAAGATTTAGAGAATATTGGCTCCCCTGATAGAGATAAGCCTCTCCCCCTTCAATTCCTAACAATAAAAATTCTTTATCTACCGTCATCCACTTCAACAGTGGTTTTACGTGAAAAGTTGTAGCAATAGAGCAAAAACTCTCTACAGCTACTGGAACCGCTAAAACTCTAAATGAATTCAGAGTCCTAAAAAATCCTATGTTGTGTTTAAAACTTTTAAGAAGATCATCATTCTTTAAAAGTAGTTTAATTGGATGTAAAAAGAGCTGCATCTTTTGCATAGACATTGCAGGCAAAAGTTCCTTTTCAGCCTTTTGAATTACATCCTTAATCTGACTCTTTAGATCATTCAGATCTCCATTGTTAATAATGTATGCAGATAGATGAACGCCTCGCGACGACTCTATGAGCGGCTTAAGAGCATTTCTTTTTTCTACAATCATATAATCTCCCTATGAATCAACATACGGACATTTTATGGATTGTTAAAATAGATAAACAATATATAAAGTATCGCTTAAAACTATACTGAAAATTGCTCCATTAACTTGGCAGCAATGGGATTTTGAATTTTACGTTGAGCCGTTACCAAAAGTAATTCCTCATGGACACCTTGAAGTTGTCCTATTTCAATAAGCTCGCCACGCAGAACTTGCCCAGTAACGGTGTGTGTAGCGCTGGGGATAATTCCCAGCCCTTCGGTAGCCATAAGTTTTTTTATAGCTATGTCTTGGCTTTCTGCAATCACGTTGAGCTCAATCTTTTGAAGCTTTGCCCAGTGATCAAGATCTTGTCTTAATCTACTGTCGTAACTTGGCAATATCATAGCTTCGCCTGACACAGACTTAGGAAAGCCTTTTCTTAAATGTTTAAACTTAGGAGCTCCATAAAAAGCAACGTTCTTTTTAGTTATCGACTTGGGAAATAAACCTCGCGCGTCTACTCCAGTGGGTAAAAAGTTTGTAAGCAACAAGTCAACTCGATGAGCGGCTAATTCTCTCAGCAACTCGTCTGACTTTCCTTCTGAGAGAGTGATCTGACAGGGAGATATCTTATATGCTTTTTTTACAAGCTGAAGAATAATTTGCTTAGGTACACTATCAAGTGCACCTACATGAAGATGAGGCTTCAAAGACTTATGACGGTCTTGAAGTACTTCATACATTTCCGAACCTATACGAAAAATATTTTTTGAATAATCTAATGCAACTTTTCCTTGTTCAGTGAGTATAAGTTTTTTGTGACTGCGCTCAAAAAGTTGCACACCAAGAGTTTCCTCAAATTGCTTCAGTTGTGCAGATAAAGTGGGCTGCCCTAATCTGAGCTTGAGCGCGGCTTTAGAAACCGAGCCTTCCTCTGCAATAACTTTAAAATAAAATAGGTGATGATAATTGATCCAAGGACTCACCGCTTTAATTTATCAGCCTTTGATATTGCCTAAAACGATACAAGTTAAAATTTTTCTAACTTAGAACGTAGGAGCGATCATGAACTGGAATACACTTTCACCTTTGGAGTTAAAGTCTGTGTCAGCAAGTGGGAAGCCCCATTCGAAACGGAGTGGTCCCATGGGTGAATACCAACGAATACCCCAACCGTAGTTAGAAAGTAGCGCTGGAGATTTTCCTGCGAGGTCACCCGCCCATGCATTACCTACATCAAAGAAAGCCACTGCACGAATGTTGGCTTCTGGAATGAGAGGGAATTCAAGTTCTTGGTTCCAAACAATTTTATGAGTACCACCAATTACGTAAGGCTCAATTGCAGGGTTTGAACCGCTGCGAGTTCCGCCTAAGTTTTTAACTGTTCCAATAGAACCACCGTCATATCCACGCAGAGAGGACACTCCACCTAATATGTATCGTTCAGAATCTGGGATATTGCCCTGATCCATAAAGTTAGCAATGTAACCCACTTCAAGACGTGTTCGATATACAAGTTTCCATACTACACGCTGATAGAAACGCGCAGAGGCTTCGAATTGTTGGAAAACACGCCCACCCAAACCTGCCGCCTCAACTCCACCATAAAGATAAACTCCTTTTGAAGGATCTAAGCGATTGTTACGAGTATCGTATGTTAAGTCCATTCCCACAGAACTGATGAGAGTGTCTTGATCTTCAGGGCGGGAGAAAATTTCTGGGTTAATAGGATCGCGCAACTGAGTATTGGATAAACGGTAACGACCCGCTAAGAGCCAATGCTCAGCAATTTCCTGACCCAATCGGAAACCAACTCCCTTGGAGTCTTGGAAGTAAGTATAATCTTGATCCGTCTGAGGACCTACACGTCTACGAGACCAATAAAAATTTGTTCCAAAGAGCCAGTCAGAATCAAAGATCTTAGGGTCTGTAAAACCCACATCAATGTTCATGGCGTTAGAGGATGCCCAAGAAGCTTGTAAACTCACATCTTGGCCGCGACCAAATAAGTTACTTTGAGTCACACCTGCTTGAAAACTAAAGCCCGCATCGTTCCCGTATCCCGCTTGAAGGTTAAGTGTTCCTGTTGGTTTTTCTTTTACGCGAATTTCAAGATCCATCACGGTTGATTGATCTTTGCGAGTTGTAGTTAAGAATTTAATGTCTTCATCAAAAAATCCGAGACGCTGCAAATTAGATAAACTTTTCTTACGTCGAGTGGCGTGTGTAAGCTCGCCCTCTACAAATTTCAACTCACGACGAATAACTTTGTCGTGAGTCTTGGTGTTACCGGTAACTTTAATTTCGCCCCAGTAAATTTTTTCACCTTTTTGAATATCAATAACAAGAGCAACTTTTTGTTCTTCAGATTTTACTTCAGGTCGAGGAATAACGTTGGCAAAGGCATAACCCTCATCCCCATAGAGATCTCCCAGCTTAAGCAAACCTTCTTGCAAAACACCTGTAGAGAATACGTCGCCAGGCTTCATGCCCAAAGCTTCACGCAATTTTTCTTCGCTAAAAATAATGTCGCCTTTAAACTCAACATCTTCGAGATAGAACTTCTTACCTTCTTGGATATCTACCAAGACATCAATATATCTGCGGTCTTGGCTCAAAGTTACGCGAGGCTTGGTGATTTTTGCTTCAATGTAACCTTCGTTACCATAAAACATAGCAAGCGCACTTACGTCTCGCTCAAAGAAATCATCACGGAAAGTGCCCCCTCCCGTAGCCCACGAGAACATGTGACCTTCAGAGGTATACATGGCTTGTTTGAGTTCACCTGTGGTAATTTTTTTATTTCCTAGAAGGTGTATTTTTCTTATTTTTACTTGCTCATTTTCAACAATAGTAAAAATGAGCTGAACTTCAGAACCATCTTTGCGAGTGGGAACCACTTCAAAACGCACCTGAGCAAGGTAATAACCTTTGTCTTCGTACTTCTTTTGAATCGCAATCACAGCAGCTTGAATTTCGGTGTAACTTAAAACACGATAAGGTCTAAGCTTAGAAGCTTCTACTAGATCTTTATTTTCGAATTCTGAAGAACCTTGGTAATCGATACGAGCGACATAAGGACGCTCAACCACTTTTACAATGAGTTTACGGCCTTCAAGAGACAGTTGAACATCTTTAAAAAAACCAAGTTCGAAAATGTTTTGAATATCGCGGCGAACAGCTTCGCTGGTAACAGCTTGACCCGGACGTAAGGACATTTTTTCAATAACCGCAGCACGATCAATACGGTTATTACCTTGAACTTCAATGCTTTGAAAAGTTTCGGCACTCAACACGGGAAAACAAAAAAGAAATAAAGATGAGATGAGAGTGAGTGTCTTTAACTTCTTAAATATCATTGGCTTAATCTGCATCTTTACTTCAAAATCCCGTTCGTCAGACAGTATGTTGTTTCATAGCGCGTCGCAAGCGTGGAGTCATGGGTTACGGAAATAAGCGTCATTTTCTGCTCACGGTTAAATTTCAGAAGCAATTCAAGTATTTCCAAGGATCTGTCACGATCTAAATTACCAGTTGCTTCGTCTGTAAGGAGAATCTTTGGCCCATTTATGAGAGCGCGAGCTATAGCTACACGCTGTTGCTCACCACCAGAAAGCTGAGCGGGAGACTTATCCCACTTACCCTCAAGGCCAACACTCTTAAGTAAATATTCAGCTTTTTCTTGAGGACGCTCTCCTAAAAGAGAAGCTGGCAGCAATACGTTTTCAATGGCGCTTAACTCAGGAATCAAATGGTGGAATTGAAAAACAAAACCCAAATTGCGTAGACGCATTTTTGCTTTGTCTTTTTCGCTCATTTGACTGACCTCTACGTCATCAAAAAATATTTTTCCTTCATCCACATCATCCAAAAGACCCAAACAATTAAGAAGTGTTGATTTTCCAGAGCCCGAAGGCCCGAGTAAAGCAATGCTTCCGCCTTGTTCGATTTGAAGATTCACTCCACGTAAAACACTTTCGACCACCCCTGTTTTGTAACTTTTATAAAGATTCTCTACTTTAATCATCGTCTGTGACTTAAAACCTCCACCATTTTCATACGTGAAAGCAAATGTCCCACCATGAAAGAAACGACAAGTGCACTCATGATACCAAATATCACCACACCCACTTGTTCAGGCCATTGAAAAGAAAAGACCAGATGGTCGATATGATAAACTTCCGCAGGCAAAGATACGAGTTTCCACTTTTCGAAAGCTTGGCTCACTCCATAGGAACCCAACATTCCAAGAGCGGTTCCCAACACGCCCATAAAGAATCCTTGAATTATAATCCAATTGCGCAACTGTTTGGGGGCCATACCAATTGCCCTTAAAGTCATCATGTCTTTATCTCGCTCAAAGAAAATAACAAAAAGTGCTGCAGCAACATTTAAACTTGCAGCTAGTGTTAAAAAACCAAGGACGATACTGAGTACAGCGCGATCAAAACCCAAACCTCTGAAAAAGTTTTTACGCTGATCTTTCCAGCTTCGAATTGTGGGTTCAGAGTCTCGTAAATTAGCCGTGATGATAGGAATTAAACTCTCAGTTTCTTTTTCAAGAGCTAATTCACTGAGTGGGTTTACGTCGGGGAAAAATCTCATTCCCAAATAATCACCTGGTTTACCTGTAATGTTTTTAGAGTTTTGTTCGAGATAACAACGCAATGATTCGTCGTTGATAATCATACGGCGTGCATCGAGCTCTTGAAGACCAAAACTTGTAATTTCAGAAACCTCTGCCATTAAAGCCCCTCGATAAAGTCCTGGTAAAAGTATGCGAAGTTTTTCGCCGCTTTGAACCCCAATAGATTTTGCGAGATTTCGTCCAAGTAGCACTTGAATAGAGGTGTCTGCGTTACAAGTAAAAGACTTCGTCCACTGACGACGTCCTTCCACTAAAACACCTTTGCCCATTTTGGGGCCAACAACGAGGGCTTGGCCCTGCCAATAACTTTCTACAGGGTAATCAAGTTTTTCAACTATGAGCTTGTGCTCAGCTTCAGACTTCCAACCTGTTTTGTAAGAGAGAGGACCAAAGAACTGAGCCACTCCAATAGAGAGCTGACTTTCAAATCCACTTACAAGTGCACGTACAAAACTTAATGCCCCTACTCCAAGGGCGCTTGAAAAAAGTGCGACGGCAAGTGAAGCGCCTGTTAAATAAGATGCCCTACGCGGATCTTGAAGTTTAGCATCTTTCCAAAAAAGCCACTTGAAGGTGAGCTTCCACCATTTGCTTGAGAGCACTCAAAAATCTTAATCTATAAATATAGGGAGCACAAAGGATCGCTCCAAATATGCTGCAGTTTAAAAACTATTTGATCTCATTATTCGTCGCGCATTTGCGGGAAAAGAATAACATCGCGAATGCTAGGTGCGTTAGTAAGTAGCATCACAAAACGATCAATTCCAATTCCCTCTCCTGCGGTAGGAGGCATTCCATACTCAAGAGCGCGAATGTAGTCTGCGTCGTAATCACATGCTTCCACATTGCCTGCTTCTTTTTCTTTAAGTTGATCTAAAAAACGTTTCTTTTGATCGTCTGGGTCGTTCAATTCGTTAAAGCCATTGGCAACTTCAATACCATTGATAAAAAGTTCAAAGCGGTCTGTTAAATCCAAACCTGTTTCACTCTTCTCTTCGCTTCTACGTGCAAGAGGTGAAATTTCTACTGGATATCCTGTGATAAAAGTAGGTTGAATAAGTTTGCGATCCACCTCTTCTTCAAAAATCTTGTTAAAGAGGGCCCCCAGGCCTTCACGGCCTGTGAGTTCAATGCCTTTTGACTGGAGATATCTAGAAATTTCAGCAGCATCCCCCAAAGAACCCTTATAGGAAGAATATTCTTTGATAGCTTTCTCCATGGTCATGCGTCTCCACGGGCTTTGAAAGTTGATTTTTTGATCTTGGTATTCAACTTCGTAGGCACCCGTAACGTCTTTCGCAATTTTGCTCATGAGCGTTTCGGTCAAATCCATAAGATCTGTGTAAGTAGCATAAGCTTCGTAGAATTCTAACATGGTGAATTCTGGATTGTGGCGAGGACTCACCCCTTCGTTACGGAAGTTGCGATTCATTTCAAAAACGCGTTCAAAACCACCCACTACCAGTCGCTTTAAATAAAGCTCAGGTGCTATTCGCAAAAAGAGTTTGCGATCAAGAGTGTTGTGATGAGTTACAAAAGGTCGAGCAGCAGCACCCGATACAAGCGGATGCATCATGGGAGTTTCTACTTCAATGTAATCACGCGCATGAAAAAACTCGCGGATAGACTGACACACTTTAGAACGCACTTGAAAAGTTTTGCGCGATTCTTCGTTACTAAACAAATCTACGTAACGCTTGCGATAGCGCTCTTCAATATCTGCCAATCCATGAAACTTTTCAGGAGGCGTGTGCAAACATTTAGCGGTGATTGCAAACTTGTTGCAATGCAAACTCAGTTCGCCCGTTTTTGTGCGAAACAAAAAACCCTCTGCCCATGCTTGATCACCTAGGTCGAGGTTTTGGTACATTTCAAACTCCTCTGGAGAAACTGAGTCTTTGGCAACGTAAAGCTGAACATTGTGTCCGCGCGAGAGTAATTTAACAAAACCTGCTTTGCCGAACGCACGAATAAAACTGCAACGCCCGCCGACACTGATATTGCCTGCTGCTTTGAGCTTTTCAGCGTCTTTTTCCTCGCCCCACTGGGCAAAAATATCTCCGCCACTGTGCGAACTTTGAATAAAATGAGGATAGTCTTTTCCGCCACTTCTTAGCTTTTCTAACTTTTCACGTCTAACACGCGACTGTTCATCAAGATGCTCTGTGGGGTCTTTAACGTTTTCTTCGGACATTAGAATATGTTTAATGGCGAAAGCCACTCCCACGCAAGTGTTCAAAAAGACTTGTTTAAATAGAAAAGAGCGCCTCTTTTATGATTCTTAACCAAAAATTAACTGTATTGCAAACAGGTTTGTGGTACAAACAATATATGGACAATAAACCAGATAACAGCCAAATATCTAAAGAAAAGGCCCTAGAGGACCTAAACTTCGTGAGCGACATCATCAAACAATTTGAAGTGTCGCGTTTGGAAAAAAATGTTCCCGCTCTAAAAGCCCAACTCTGGATTGATCTCTTTCTTCTCCTGTCGTGCGGAACGCTATTGTTTGTTGAGTGGGCAACAAAGGGTATGATCACTCGAGACTTTTATTACTCCGTACAGGATTCCGAATTCAGGAAGTCAGGTCTAATCAATCTCGGAATTATAACGGCTTTGGGACTAGGGTTTATTTATTTACTTACCTGGATAAACTGGAAAAAAACATCCTTAAGCTTTTCTAAGTTCCTGGAAAAGAATTTCAACTATCTTAAGCGGCTCAATATTGGTGTAGATTTTAGCACAAAATTTATCGCGCTCTCATTGGTAATAGCGGCAGGTAAAATCGAATATATTGCGCCGCTCTTGCTCATTTTCCAGTTCGACATCCTCTTACAAGGAAAAATATTCAACCTCACTTTCAAACAAGGAAGTATTTTTGGACTTAGCGGGCTTGCGATTGCCCTTTGGATGTTAAGTGAAAACCAAGCCTCTATGATGTTTCCATTAGCTTTTTTCTTTGCAATCTCTCTCTACTCAGCACTTAAAACCGTGCATTCAATACGCCAAAAGAAATAAATTTTTATGAAAGCTAAACACATACTGGAGATTCATCCACTTTTGGCTGATAGATCGCGGCTTGCAATTATGGCCGCACTGATTGCTGAAGGCGAAGCTGTTGATTTTAATTCTCTCTCCGAACACCTTAGCCTTACTCGAGGCAATCTTTCGTCGCATATGTCAAAGCTAGAAGAAGCAGAACTCGTAGAGATAAAAAAAGAGATTATTAACAAAAAAATGAACACTTCTTACACTTGCACCGAAAAAGGCAAAAAGGCTTTGGCGGCTTATATTGAAAACATTCAAAAAGCGTTAATGAAATAAAAAGGAAGAACCGATGAAAAACAAACTCAACATAGTATTCTGTCTTATATTTTTTGGCATCGGAGCAAAGTACCTTTTTAATTTTCTTTGGCTTAAAGCACCTGCTTCTATTTTTAACCAGTCTTACACGGAGATGCTCTATTACGCACTCATCGCACTTACGTTCGTAGTTTACCTTTTAGCATTTTACCTGGTATTAAAAACTTCTCCTCGTATTCAGCCTTCCATAAAACTTTTGCTGAGTGCAGCCCTAGTCATTGCGAACTTAGTTTTACTCTTCATCTCGGGGTTCATGCCAAATAATGGACTAAGAAACAGGTGCGGCACTCCGAAGCTAACTACGATTCAAAAATGTTATGCTTTTGCTTCACCCGGTTTCCAAGACAGTCCCTTTGAGGAAGTTGCGTATGGCTCTTTAGAACCCAATATCTGCACAGACCTTGAAGAAGAGAACAAGTCACCTTGTCCAGACTTTATTAGCACTAGCAGATACACATGTTTTAAGGGCGATTATAAAAAAACAACTTGGACTCTGATCGCAAACAAAGAAGGCTGCGCTCACGGACTTGTTTATACGACACGATCTTCCGAGCACATGCCGCAGAAACAAAAAGAAAAAATAGAGCACTTTCTTAAGGAGAGTTTATGAAAGCTAAAATTAACAAAGCTTTGAAAATTTTATTCTGGATCGTCATGACCGTTTTACTCATTGCAGGTACCTATTCTCTCTTCTTGTTTATAGGAATTTTAAATTCAGAAATACAAAATTTAAGCGACCCAAGCGATGACGGCCCCCATTTACCCAATATCGGAGGAGCGGCCCACCTTGTCATAAGCGTCATCTGCCTGCTCCCTTCCGTGCCCTGCTTCATCTTTCTTGCAATCGAGAAGATAAAGCAGCAAAGAAAAAAGAGCGGTCTAGAAAATTAAACGTTCTAAATAATCGTACAGCGCTCACGAATCTTTCTCATAATCGGCAGTCTCAGTCTCTAGGGTTTAACGGATGCTTCCATCAAGCCAAGTACAATCGCATTGGATTCTCTGCTACTCGCAAGTGCCTCATGAATCTGCTGTAGTTCGTGAGGGGCCTTTTCTAGTAAAAAGCTAATCGCTGCTTCGCTTATTTCATAATCTTCTAGCTTAAAGTTTTTAAGTGTCCGCTTACTGAAGAGGGTGAGAAATTTGAAAGCAGATTCAGACACAGAATACCGCGGGCATTCAGTCGCTAATGCTAAGGCTTCCTTAGTGTTTGAAACATTCACTAAGTAATCAATTGCCAATGACCATTCCCAGCTTTCCAGATCTGCTCGAGGTTGAGTCGATATGTTTTTTCTAAAAATCTCACTTAAGAACAAACTTTTTTGGCTAAAGAAATTCTTAAATCCTTCGCTTTCAGGTTTTGAGAGAAGTTGTATTTTAAAATAGAGAAATTGCGCATCGGGGGCCTGTTTTCTATTAAGCTTTTCCAATAATAGATTAAATTCTGCGACAGCAGCGGCATAGGTGCTTGCATTCCTATTATCGTCTTGCCTCCACTGCAACGACACTCGTGGAAGCACTTTTCTTAGAGCTAAAAGCGCAGCATCTTCAATGTCACCATTAGGCAAAGAGCCAGCTGTGGCTGTATTGGGCCTTTCCGTAGGAGGATTTTTTCCTTCATGAAGGACTTCACCCATAAGCATTAAATTATTTTGAGTTTCAAAAAAATAATTTTCGATTATTTCAAGTTCGAGTGGGAATAAATCTCTTTGACTTAAAACCGAGTCCAAACCCCCGAGAAACCGATTCAGCTCTCCAAGCATGGCAGCAGAATCAAGCAGTGCGTCTGTGTGAGAAAAAATAGATAGCTGGATTTGTACAGCAATAAAATTAAATGCCCAGTTAAT
>CAZIFW010000058.1:0-15254 GCA_964538275.1 uncultured Bacteriovoracaceae bacterium | reverse complement strand
GAATGCAGCCTCTAAGGGAAGATTCAAAATAAGCATTCCTCCTAAAACAAAAGAATGTTGTATTAGCTTTTTCATTTCCCCTCGTTTTTCCCCATCCTAAAGCTCTAAATTTCTCTATAATTCTTCTTAGGCTTCGTCTCTGAAGACGGAGCATTTTTAACTTGTGTAGGACCACCTAATTCGTTGACCAAACTGTTGTACGCAGCTTGCCTTGCTGGCCCCATCAATGCAGTCGAGCGACTTGCTTCTTGGCTCCAGCGACTTGTAGAAAGTGTGGCAAGGTCCATCGCACACTTCATTCTTAAGTCGTAATCAAAATTCACCTTGTGCTTAATTTTGAGCTTAGCCAGAGCAGAATTAAAATTACGGATATAAGTATTTCCTAAATCCATCATGGCATTTACGCTGCTTGCACTTTTAGCAATAGGACTTAATCCCGATCCATCAACGGCAATCATTTCTTCGTAAGACAATGTCTTTAAATGTCCAATTACAGTTGGATTGATAAGCCCGCTGTTCTCTACCCGAATTCTCTCGAGGGCAGCTATGGAAGCTTCTTCTCGAACCATTGCCATAATTTGATCATATTCAGGTCTGTTCTTAGCTAACTTGCCCGCTACATCTAAAAAGTTTTCAGAAGCTTCGCGCGCTTTTGCTTGATCAGCAGCAGTGAGAGGCCCATAAGGAACCATTGAACTCAAAATCTTAGAAGGGCTTGTGCCATCTTCACACATTGAAACTGAGTTATCAGCTATCTTCTTACCTAGCGCAGAACTTAGTTCAGAAATTTGCTCTTGATTTTGGGAAGCTCCAGCGCCCGACATGGGCAAGTTAACTGGCTGCTGACAGGCTTGTTGCATGTTTAAAGCTTGAGTCGCTGCTTCAGCTTGTCCTTGAGCAGCGAGTGCTGCTTGTTGCAATTGTGCAATTTGCGCCTCAGCCGCTTCATTTTTCTTGTTAGCTTCTGCTAATTTTTTATCGACAGAAGATTTTTCTGCCAACTTCTTACGTTTAGCTTCTTTTTCTTCTTCAGTTTCTTCTTCTTTTCTAGAAGAGCTTTCTTCATCTTTTTCGTCTTTAACATCTTCTTCAGTATGTTCTTCTTCACCTGAAACGTTGATGGGTAAATCGCTTGGCTTTGGTGGTTCAACAGCTAAACCACGGCCATCTTCTTTTTTTAAAGCAGCAAGTTGCTCATCAACAGCTTTCTTACAAGCATCTGAGGCCGACATTAAATCAGAGCGTCTTTTTGCATCTTCAGGGTTTGAAATACTTTTAGCCATGTCTTCACAAAACTTCGCTAATGAAACATCTTCTTTAGAATCTTTAAGACCTTCTGCGACTTTTTTCTCAGCCGCCAACAGTCGTTTCTCAGATTCATCCAAGAAATGAGCTGTAGAAAGATCTTTTCTCAATTCTTCAGCACGCTTCTCTAATTCTGTAACCTTCAAACCCAAACTTGTTTCCATTTGAGTTGTAAATTCGCCATCAATAGGAAGTATGGCTTTTATATCGTTGCCAATTTGTTTAGCAGCGTCTATTGCGATACTGTTTTTTTGAACATCTGAAAGAGAATCCCAAACTTTTTTAGCATCGCCTGTCATATTTGAAGCCATAAAAGCTTTAAGCTTGGCCATATCTTTAGAAGGTGTCGCTACCCACTTAGCTGCTTGATTTCCTTTAGCGGGAATAAATTCGAATTCAATTCCATAGTTTTGAAATAAAAAATTATTAGCAACGGTAGAAATCTTGTTGCCGGTATACATTGAAAAACTTTTTAAATGTTCAACAACTTCTTTAGTTAAGAGTGTAGAGCCAAATTTAGCAGTTGCATATCTTTGGTGAGGACCCAAAGCTCCATGGCTTTCAAGTCGTTCATTGATACTTGTGATCTGCGAAGCTGCTAGGGTTCGGGCTGCAGTTGTATTGCCGTTAGCAAGTATACCTTGCAAAGCTTGGATACGAGCACTCTGCTCTTTATCAAAACTTTCTTTATATTGGTCATTGGCGAATGCCACTCCAAGTGTGCATGCCAACAAGCCCCAATGTTTTGTACGAATACTCATAGATACCCTTCCCTCTCTATATTCTAAACTGAGCTGCAAGAGTCTGCGGCAAAAACAAGCACTCAAATCGTCAAAAATACTGTATAGAAAGTTGACACCTGCGTACAAGATTCCGTTTGATTTTCGTTATCTAGCGACAAATGATGAGGCTGAAATGAGGAATTGAACAGAGCTCGATGTGACTTACTAGAGAGGAGTTGTCCCATCGAGCCCTGTTCTCACAGTTGCGTACCTTATTGCCTTGCTTGTCTTAAGAGATAGAAAGCAAATTCAAGGCCATGCCCAGCTCTTAATAAAACCCAAAAGAGCGTCTTAACAATGTTAAGGATTTAGACAAGCCACTAAAATATCTTAGACAGTCGCACTTGTCAGAAGGGAGGGGGTATGTCGAAAGGTAATTGGTACCTTTTTAAAGTTTTTCTTCAGGAATAATGGCCCAGGCAAAAACATATAGAAAGAGTCCTGTTCCAACTACAAAAACAGAAATTACGGCCAAGATTCTCACTAATGTAGGATCAACCTTAAAATAAGAAGCAAATGCTCCGCATACTCCACCTATAACTTGATTGCTTTTTTTGCGTACAAGTTTTTCTTCAGCAGGCAAATGTTCCGCAGCACCTTCAGCAGGTGCAGGCATAAGAATCCAAGCTGCAAGATATAAAAGTGCCGCTCCACCTACGGTATAAAAAAGTAAAATAGCGGCAAAACTTCTTACAAGTGCTACTGGGAGTTTTTCGGATATTGCGTACCCCGAACAAACTCCGCCCAGCATGGCAAATTTTGATGACCGTCTGATCATACGGTCACATCCGGACTGAATCCACGTCGCATTAAACTTTCACTGATGCAATAAGGTTCCAAGAATTGAAGCAAGTAATCTGGACCACCTGCTTTAGCTCCCACACCTGAAAATTTATAACCACCAAAGGGTTGGCGATTCACAATGGCACCGGTGATGGGGCGATTGATGTAAATATTTCCAGCCTCTAGTTCATGCTTAGCGCGTTCAATGCTTTCAGGATTGCGTGAGCAAATTCCAGCAGTCAATGCGTAGTCAGTAGAGTTCGCGATTTCTAAAGCTTCAGAAATATTTTTAGCTTTAAAGAGAGTTACCAAAGGGCCAAAAAATTCATTTTGCCCCAACTCCCCTTTGTGATCGCTGCTTTCAAAAATAGTTAAAGGAACATAATTCCCTTTCAATCCAGCAGGAGCTTCACCTGAATAAACAAGAGAAGCTTTATTTCGTTCAATGACTTCTAACAATTTTCTCTGAGAAGCTGAATCAACTACGGGGCCAACATCAGCAGTTTCTTCCCACGCAGGACCCATACGCAATCCCTTAACGGCCTCAACAAAACGCTCTTTGAACGTATCATAAGCATCGCCAATAACGATCAAACGGCTTAAGGCACTGCACTTTTGTCCTTGGAATCCAAAGGCCGATCGCAAGCTATGTGCAACAGCTTCGTCTAAATCAGCATCGTCATCGATAATGAGCGCGTTTTTACCACCCATTTCAGCCAAGACTTTTTTGATGTGATTTTTACCAGTAAATTCTTGAGCAGCTTTCATAATATCCATGCCCACAGCCTTAGATCCGGTGAAATTAATAATATGAATCTTAGGATCACGCACAAGTGCCGAACCTACTTCTTCTCCACGACCAGGAACAAAAGCAATAACATTTGCAGGAACTCCTGCTTCAAGCATCAATTTATAAAATTCTTCTGCAATACGACTCGATTGTTCTGCAGGCTTTAGAATCACGGAGCTTCCACACACGAGTGGAGCCACTGCCATTCCACACAAGATTGCAAGAGGGAAATTCCACGGAGCAATTACAAGAGCGCGGCCGCGAGGCTTGTAGAGATAAGTATTTTTCTCACCTAAAGCAGATTCAACTTCCTTACCCTTCATCAATGAACGGTATTCAGCCGCATAGTAAGTGCAAAAATCTACAGCTTCGCAAAGATCTGCATCAGATTCTCTAAAGTTTTTACCCACTTCCAATGTCATTAAACAACTTAAACGCACGCGGTTTTCGCGCAATTTATCTGCAATCTTATCTAAAATCGCAGCTCTCTTTTCGAAAGGCCACGCTTTCCATTCTTTTTCACCTTCATCTAACACCGCATGAATTGCGGGCAAGCTGCTCCCCTTTAACTGATGTAAACGGGTTACAACTTCATCAGACAAAGATGGATTAAAAATATTAACAGGTACATGTGTCTCTAAGTTTGTATTCCCCAACATAGGACGCACATCTTTAGCCCCTATAGAGCGCAATTCATCCAAAGTTTTCTTGAAAGTTTCACGCACTTCTTTGCGATTAAAATCCACCATCGGCTCAGCAGATGTATGACCTTTAAGACTTGCCTTTTCTTCAGGAGCTACGGGCTTCTGCAGAAGTAACTCAGTTGATTTATCATCTACAAACTTAGCTTTTAAGAAACCATCATTTGAGGTGTTTTCCAGAAGACGTCTCACAAGGTACGCCATTCCTGGAAGCATTTCACCCACAGGTGTGTATTCACGAATTCGCAAGCCCCTAGAGTGAAGAGCTTTCTTGAAGGGCTCTGCCATTCCAAAAAGCATTTGTACTTCAATTCCAGAAGGGGGAACCTTTTTCTCTTCAGCCATTGCTAATGCAAAAGCCAAACTGCGTATGTTGTGTGAAGCAAAGGCAGGAATGAGCAATGGATAGGCATCAATCAAAAAGGCTGAACACTTTTCGTAGTTCGCATCGGTTTCTACTTTTCTCAAGAAAACGGGACTTTTCCAGGCTCTTTGAGAAGATAAAATGTTTTCGTAATCCCAATAGGCACCTTTAACCAATCGAACAGCAAAAGCTGTCCCGCGTTTTTCTGAGAAATTCTTGAGGCGCTCTAAATCAAATATCGCATCTTCTAAATAAGCTTGAATAACTATTCCAAAATGAGGGTAGTCTTTAAATTCTTTTTCTAACCACAACTCTTCTGCAACCGTGAGCAAGATTTCGCGCAAATCATTTTGCTCCATATCCAAATAAACAAAAGCATTTCTTGCGACTGCAGCTCTTAAAAGCTTACGCAAACGCATTTTGATTCCATCAACGGAATCTCGAAAATGCATGGGATCAATGCGAGAATAGAGCGAAGAACACTTAATAGAAACGTTAGTGCGAGGAGTTTTTCCAAACGGAGTATTTTCTAAAACAGGCTGATCTTTCCATCGCTCCATGTTGCCAGGAAGTTTTTCAATCAGATCTAAATATCTTCCGTAATAAAGCTCGGCTTCTTCTTCAGAAACTACAGCTTCACCTAAAATATCTACGGTAAAGGTCAATCCACCTTCCCAAAGTTTTTTAAGCATAGGCAATGCTTTCTCGGCGTTTTCACCCAAGATAAAGTTTTTAGCCATAGCTTCGACATTCGATTTTACAGTGCCAGCAGCTAGCTTAGAAAATAGCCCGCCTCCTGCTGCAAATCCTAAAGCAGATTTTACCAATGGAGACATTTTTAAATCATCGCGCACCAGATACATGCGAATGTGTTCTGAAATTTGCTCAGAATTTTTTAAACTTGGGAGTACATCCACAAAACGAAAAAGTTCAATTTTAAATGCAGGATCTTTAAGTGCCCAGTCCATCATTTTACCGGACCAAAAGTTTTTATCAAAAAAACTAGCTTTCTCGTCTCGGGCGGCTGCAAAAAGCTCACGTCCTATATCCATGACTCTTTTTTCAAAATTTTGATTAGTTAATCCACGATTTTCGTTCTGCGACATGAAACCCACCTCTTGCATGCAAAATGTATAGCGCGGCCGGCTATTTTGGTCGATCACAGGATGCTTCGTTCGTAAATTTGAGATTTTTTAAGGCAAAACTTTATAAAGCCTTAAAAGGCCACCAACGCGGCGCAAAAAGCATCTGCCTAAGGCTTAATTTCGTAAATTGTGTAGCGTGAGAAGCCGCGCTCATGACTGTTCTGGCTTCTATAAACCTTAAAACCTCGAGAGCTGAGTTTAAAGGGGAAAAGTTGTTCGTTCACCGTAACGATATATTTGGTCTTTCCCGATCTTTTAACAACGTTTTGAACACGGCTTAGAAAAAGCTCAAGTGCGGGTTCAGAAAAAGAATTAAACAAAAATAATGCTTTTGAGTTTTCTACATCAGCTTCTATTTCTTTTGCGCTCGCATCTCCTTGAAAACTTTTAGCATTCGATATCCCAAGCTTTTGAATCTGAGTTTGCACATGGGCTGCACGCTCAGAAATGTATTCAATACCTTTAAAATTATACTCCGGATGTAAAAGTGCACCCGCTGCAACGACTCGCCCCCACCCAGACCCAATATCAAAAACAGTATCTCCCTTTTCTAAAGGTAAATCTGCCAAACTATCCTGCACAACTTTTAAAGGAGTCGCTCCGTAACCTGTTTGATGGCCACTCGACGGATCCACATAATTATTTTCAGAATGAAGTGCAGCATCCGCCCCCGTAATCCAATCAGGCAAAATATCTGGGTGAATCTCCGCAATGTCTTTAGCTTCCACCCAGTTATTCAATAAAAGCTTAGCACTCTGTAAACTGAGCGAACCCGGGTTGATAAATGTCTTTAATTTTTTTCTAAGCTCTAAAACGCTTGGAAGAAACTTTTTAAGCTCTCCAGTAGCATGTAAGTATGTTTTTTGGGCCTTAGAACTTAAATTTGGAAAGTTCTCTGATTCAAATTCGGGCATGGCCTCAGTTTCGTCTAGCAACATATTAAAAAGGGGGTCGGATTCAAGAGCTACAATTTCTTTAGCTTGTTCAGGAGTGATTTTTTGAGGATCTAATTCCATCATCAACTGAGCATACCTCTCAGTGTAATCTCCTATCATTTCTATGCGATCTGTCACACTTAATAGAAAAGTTTTGGGATCTCTCTGACTGAGCATCCAAAAATCTGAGGGAGCTTTCTTGAAGTCTGCATAAGCTTTGGATCGAATAAAGACCGCGCTGACTTCTGCATTTAATGTTTCGGCAGACAACGCATGTGCCTTAAGCCGTGCATAACAACTTTGCATAAAGGCAGAATTCATACCGCTAGCTGGAGCAGCTATTGAAAGCATAAAACAAATTTGCAAGAGAAACTTAAGCATTGATGAGATCCAATACATCTTTAAATTCCCAATTGCTCAAACTACGTTTGCTCAACTGGGCGGCTTTTTTAAGGGCTTTAAGTGCAGCTTTTTTATCACCACTCACCGCAAGAGCTTTGGCATAGGAATAGTGAGCAAAATAATACTTTTCAGATTCAAGTGAATATTTTTTCCAAGCTCGTATAGATTTATGCGCCCACGTGATTGCGCTCCGTTGCTTTCCTTGCGATGAACAATCATAAGCTATCAGAGCAGCTGCCAGTCCTTGGGCATAATAAGATTTTTCTTTGTCACTTTGAGCGAAACGTTTGCCGTATTCATACATTTGTTGAAAGGCGTTTCTTTGATAATAATAATTTAAAGAAATTCCAAAACGTAGCTCCACACTTTTACCCGCTAAGCGACTTGTGAGTCCTTTCAAAATCTTTGTAGCTTCTTGCTTGAGAACTTTTTGCTTTTTTAGAGGTAGCTCATCTGCCCAATCACCCAATAACTTTGCATACTGATAAAGACAAATAAAATTCTTTGGATATTTCTTTAAAGCTGCACGTGCAATAAGCACACCTTCTTTATATTGGCCTCGCAAAACTTTTTGCTTGAGAGTTAAAAGCAGCGCTTCACTCGCGCTTTTTTCTGATTCGCTCACTTCTTATAAGATAGTCTAAAAAGATACTCTCTAGCAAAAGCGACAAGCACCTGACGCTCTCTTAACCTGATATTAACTATGTATAGATAAAGTTTAGATTTACAATAAGAATCATGTCCTTGGGTCGTTTGTTTTTATGGTCATTTTTATTGGCTCTGCCGCAAGCTAAAAGTGTGATGAGTCACAGTGGAGGCGGATGGGTGGATGATCCCAGAGCTCATAAAAGTGAAGACTCAGGCAGTGATTCATGGGATAGCAGAGTTGTAAAAGACTTTGGAAGTCCCTCGCTTACTGGAATCGCTAAAAGCGCTCGTGAAGCATTAACTGGAAATGCATGTACCAGTAGCGATCAACCCCCAGGTAATTTAAAATGCGCTCATCAAGTTACACGCATACTTGAAGCCGCTGAAGTCAGTGTAACTCCTCCCACCCCAATGCTCAGTGGCTTTGACGGCTCCGATGCAGTTGTAGGAGTTGTTGATGAACTCATTAAAACAGGCTGGAAGGCAAGCGCCGGACCTTGCCCAGCTCGTATTCCTGGATCTGTCGTTTTTACCAATCCAGAGTTTACGAGCATGCAAAGAAGCCATATTGGAGTTGTTGGCCCAAACGGAGAAATCATTCACAACAAAGGAGAAGGCGGAGACAAAGGTTGTTTAGTGTCGAGTGACCCTGCAGATGGATCCATTTATTCTCAACAATCTAAATGGTACAATAATGTTCGCTGTTTAATTCCTCCAGATGCAAATGTGGGGACAATTTAAAATGAAAATTTTAATTTTATGCTTAAGTCTTTTTTCGGCCTTTAATCTCACTGCTAATACTCAAAAGCTCATGGAAGGACTTAATTCAAAAAAAGTTATTGAGAACGAAAAGTTCATAGTTTTAAGTGAAGACTTTCAAGGAAAAAATTCATACTACTTAGTTTATGGAGAATATAATTATGCTGGGTCCTCTGAAGCAGAATATATTGTTGCAAATTTTAACAGCTCTACCGGTCTCGACATCCTCATAAGAGACCAAGCATTACACGGAATGGTAGACGGTATTCGAAAAGCTGCTGATATTCCAATAAATACAAGACAAAAACTTCTTCTTGCTTACGGAAATCACAGAACCCCTACAGAAAACGAATACAAAACATTTAAGACTTACATAGCAGCTAAGATAAAAAAGAATAACGCCAATTCAGACGAGAAATGGCTCTACACGAAACTCAAAGCGCCCGCGAAACGCTAGCTCTAATTCCATTTAAATACACCACTGACATAAAAGAACTCTAGCTGTCACCGCCTCATATTGTCTTAAATCTACACCTCAACCAAACCCAAGCTGTCCTAAAGGAAGGTGTATAAAAAATGAAAAAACTCATTCAAATCTTTTCGTTCCTATCGTTAACCCTTGCTCTCACAGCGCAGCCTATTCCCTTTGAATATAGCTACGACCTTAAAGATTATGCAGGCCAAAGCTATTTAAGCTTTATGGAAAAAGAAATTAAGCCCGCACTCGATGTGCTCGCCACAGATGGCTATGCAGTCAAAGGCGCAGATGCAGTTGCTCTTGCCTACGAAGAAAGCGACACCAAAGTTCAAAGAAAAGTAGGAAGATGGGGCGGTTTAGAACGCATTCAAAACATTGCGACTGCTCTAGAGGGCGAAGTTGTCACTCTTCATACTCTTCCAAACAAAATTCGCTCTGTTGACCGCACTGCAAGCGTTTTTGATATTGCTACTTTCTTGGGACTCGCAAGTGGAGGCGGAGTTGCCATTAAATACTATGACAACAACTATGCCCTGAATGTTCACTATGACGTAGAAGAAGAACGCTCTGGTCGCAGTTTTGGAGTAGGCCCTACTCGCAAAGCTAACGATGCTTCCGATAAAGATTATCTTAACGACATTCAAGAATATGCCACTCACGAACCTGAAAACATGAAAGAGTTTTACAAAACTCTTTTCGAAACTTTGCTCAATACAGATTCTAGCAACTACCCCAAAGTAGACAAAGAAGGCCAAACCGTTTTGACAGATTTTCTAGCTGTATTCACAGCGGAACAAGCGCGTAACCTTATGGATGGTGAAGTGAGCCCTCACTGGGATGCTGCTTTATTAGAAGTTACTTTGCTTGCAAGTTTTCACGCGGGCCAAGATGATTTCAAGCTCTTTTACAAAAACCCTGCCACTCAAGAAACAACTTGGACCAACACAACACTTAAACAAAGTCCTTGTGAGGTTCCTTCACGTGAACAACACGCAAGCATGAAAGACTACTGGCAGTTTAGTCGTAACGTTACAAACACAGAACATTGCAGACGCAGTGGAATCAACATCACCAAAGCTGAGTTTAGAAAGCTTGAAAAAGTTATTACAAACTACGTTTCTCAAAACGCTCCTGAGCTTATTCAAGCCCTTGAAGAGAGCATGCAGCTTAACCGTAGTTCTTCAAATATTTACGAAACGCTTTCCAAGTACCTTATCAGTACTCGATCAGCTCGTGTGATTGATGCAGACCGCGTAAGCGAAATGACTCAATCATGGGTTAACTTCCTTGAATATAGTCGTACTGCTGCAAACGATATTTCTGCAAGTATCGAAGCTGCTGAATAATTCAAAGAATAAGTTTCTTAAAAATAAAAAACAAAAAGCGCAGAGGGATTTTTCACCCTCTGCGCTTTTTGTTTATATATTCTAAATTTTGTTAATCAACGCCCTTAAAGTTAACTTTGAGATAATCTCCATCGTAATTAGCATTAAAACCATGATCACAACCTTCGATTTCTTTGATTTGTATCAAGTGATTCACGCGTTTGAAATCAACCGTGCAGCCTTCTGGAGTGCGAATACGACCGCTTGCAATGTTGTCTTTGTTAGGAGCTAAACGCAACAGAACATTCTCAAAACCATTACTCAAGCCACGTCCTCGAACCACAGAAAGGGAAACAGAGTATTCATTTTCTCTATCTATGCGAGTAATCGTTAACTGACCGCCCATAGAGTCTGTGTAATCTCCTGCAATTCCTGGAATAACATTGTCGCCTGTGTAAGCTTTTAGGTATTCAATTCTTGAAAGAGTTACAAAATAAAGATTATTGAGTTTCTCTTGAAGCGATTCTCCGCGAGGTAAATCGCTGTCATCCAACGGGTCACCCCACATTTGATTGCGAGAAGCTACCCAAGAAACTTGTCTTGCCTTGAGGGTATCAAGCGCTTGTCCTTCATGTTTACGCTTAAGTTCCTGGTATTCAATGTTCAGGAGCCTATCTGTTCTCTCATAAACATTTTTAGCATTCATTGTGGAATCAACATCATCTTGCGCAAATGCACTTGTTGATACACAAAGACCCAGAGCCAATAGTTTCAATTTTGATTTCTTTAAGAATGAACTCATTTCTAATTACCTCTGCCACTGCTTTAGCGCGGCGTAGCATGGCGAACAATGAAGTAGTACGAGGCGAAACCCCGTGGAACATCCAAGTACAATGCTTGTTAAGGCCCGTTTATATACTTATTCCGCTAGAAGTTCTTTGCATCCGCTCAGTTTTATTGTTTGAGTTCTAACTCTAGATAAACCCAATGCAACAGGAAGTGAATTTTGAGGCCAACTAATAAATGAATTAACACCTTCACCGAGTTGCGCTACGGGAGCCGCAATATAGTGTAGAAATTTAGGTACGCCTAAACCTTCACTCACATCTAAAGAAATATAATCAGTTCCAACAAGTTTAACTTCATCTCGGTCTGTAAACATTGCGGCTGATTGCCTAAGTTCACTGGCCAACTCAGAGTGAAGTGACTGACAACCAAGCCATAATAAAAATCCGTTGTCAGCTAAAAGAGAATGCTGGCCCACATCATTATATTGAATAGGTCTCCCAGGATCTCCAAACATTCCTGCACCATGTGTATCCGTAACAATAAGATCAAATTTTTCCCCAAGAGCCTTTAATTCTTCAAGCGACTTTCTCAGTTCAGATTCATTGTAAGGAACTATTGATTTAATATTTGCAAAAGGAAAATTAGATTTAACAATATCTTCTGGTCTTTCTTTAATATGTTTATTTATAAGATCTACAACTAAAATACGCCTTACTTCCGAGCCTTCTTTTTTAGCTCTTTCTATGAGCTCTTTGGAATTTGTATTCGCCGATAATTTATCGCGAATGTACTTAGCCATATAAGTTGTAATAACGTAACTCATTAAATGCATTCCACTTGGACAGAGAGGCTCCACCTCTCGAGGTTGCCTAAATACCTCAAGTTTTTGATTTTTACTCAAGCAAAAGACAAGATAAACAGGGGTCGCCACGTATTGCCCAACAGCATTTATGAAATCAAGCTCCTTTGAATGTGAACTCAATGGTGCAAAACTTATACTTACAAGAAGCAAAAATATTATCATTGAATGAATCACCCTTAATTTATCGGAATTTCTTGAAACTTCTATAGTTTATAAAGGGTTACTCAAGTCACAAATTTAGCGGCGTTTAAGATTAAGAGCAAAAAGAACTACGGATACGCCCCCTAAAATCAAAAGAGCGTTTAAAAAACCCGTATATGTTTTAAGAAAAAGAATCTCTTGAAAAGATGAAACTGCGTACGTCAAAGGGTTCGCCTTAGAAACCCAATACAAGGGGCCACTTTTAATTGGAAAAGTAGAGCCCGATAAAAACCACATTGGCATCAACACCGTATTCATAATGCCGTGAAAACCTGCAACACTCTCGATCTTCCAACCAAAATGAAGAGCCAAGCTTGCAATAAAAAATCCAATAAAGAAAAACAAAAGCAAAATAGAAGCAAAGGCTGTGAGATCAGGATTCAATCCATTGGCGTAAGCAATAGGCAGCAATAAAAGCCCTTGAAAAAGAGCAATCATTGAAGCACCAAGAATTTTAGAAAGAATAATGACCCAACTTGGAAGTGGGCTTACGCGCACACCTTGATAAAATCCGGAATTCTTATCTTCAATCAAAGAGATGGCCGAATAAATTGCTGTGAATAAAACGCCCATCACCATCATGCCTGGAATAAAAAACTGTTTAAAGTTTCCGGCTATTCCAACAGCTGCCGAATCAGAGGCGCCATCGATCCCCATTCCGAGCATAAACCAAAACAAAAGAGGTGTTAAAAAAGCTCCCACTACGCGACTGCGTTGTCTTAGGAAACGAATAAATTCTCTGTTACAAAGAGCAGCGCAAGCTCTAGCAGATTGAGCAAAACTTAAGGAAGAATGCGAGTGACTCATGAAAAACTTCTCCCCGTTTTTTCAAAATAAACATCAGCAAGTGTGGGCTTAGCCCATTCAATACGCTGAATTTCATTGCCCCATTTTTTTTGAAGAGTTTCAAAAAGCACAGCGGGACGTGCCGTGAAAATTCTCAAAGTATTTTGTAAGATTTCGCTCTTTTCAGAATTTTGTAATTGGCTTTGCAACTCACGTTTTTTTTCTTCTAGTGCTGGGGCTTCAATCTGCAATATTTCGTAGCCCAAACTCTCGCGCATTTTACGTGGCTCGCCTTGACCTACACATACGCCATCGCTGATGAACACAAGCTCATCACACACTTCGGCTTCTTCTATAAGATGTGTTGTGACAACAATTGAACAATGTTTTCTTTTGGCGACTTCACGAAGTTCCTGCCAAAAATCCTTGCGGGATTGAGGATCTAATCCATTAGTGGGTTCATCCAAAAGCAGCAGTTTTGGCTGCCCCAAGAAGGCTTTAATAATTTCAACTCTCCGTGCTTGACCGCCCGAAAGGTCGCCCACTCTTTTGTCGAGATAATCCACTCTAAGAGTTTGCGCTAAGTCGCTGATTTCAGATTCAATTGTCTTAGTAGCGAGACCCAAAACACGGCCCTGTAATTGTAGATTTTCTCTAGCCGTTAGGATTTTATCCAAACTCGCATTTTGAAAACAAACACCCAGCAGCTGACGAACTCCAGTGGGATCTTTATCTAAGTCCAAGGAATCTACGCGCAAAGAACCCGACCAACCCGAAAGCTGTGTAGCGATAATTTTAAAAGTGGTCGACTTTCCACTGCCATTTGGGCCTAAGAGAGCTACCATCTTAGAAGCTTCTAACTTGAAACTCATCCCCTTTAGAACTTCAGGTGATTTAGGATAAGAAAAGCGAAGTCCTTCAAGTTCAAGAATGTGGTTCATTGTTTTTGTTAACTTTCGTTTCTTTACGAAGAACCCAAATAATAAGCCCCACTAAACTCAAAGGTAACAACGCGAAAACGCTGCCCACTAAAAGCATTTTAGGCGTATAGGATTCTTGCCCACAGCCTACACAAGCCCACGATTTTTCCATTCCGAGTAGAAAAATCCAAAAGCCTACGAGGTATTTCATTCTTTAATTTTTTGCAGCCTCTGAAGAAAGAGAAGAGCTAGACAACGATGATGAAGAAGCCCCGGCCCCACCCTCAGAAGAAGCAGAACTTTCTTGAGCTTCTTCAGCTACAGATGATGAAGCAGCACTGACTGAAGAGGAATGTGCAGCAGCTGCCACTGTTTCTTCTATAACCGTGTTGCCAAAATCATCTACTTTACGATCAGCAATTTTGCGTTGACCAAAATACCGCTTAGGTTGCCCTACGTAGTCATGAGCATGACGAGTATCCGATACTTTAGAATCTAAAATCAAAAATACGGCGTAGAAAAAAGCCACGAAGAGCGGAAAAATCAAAAGGACTTTCAAGCCTTTAGTTTCGTGATTTAAGTGCATGTACACCCAACCCACAACAACGGCTTTTGCCAAAGAGGCAAGACATACCAAAATAGTGATTACCGTTTGCGAAAAAGGTAATTCCAAAAAACCTAACTCAAGTACGGTTAAGAAGCATAAGCCCCAAAATACATTGATATAGGCTTTTCTCTTAGGATCTAAAGTCTTAAAAAAATGAATAACTGCTTTCATATAATCAACTCATTCCGCCTATATCATGTAAATGAAGGTGAAGACCAAAATCCAAACCAAGTCGACAAAGTGCCAGAAAAGCCCAGCAATTTCGATTTCATTAACATTTCCATTGTCATACTTGCCCGCAAGAGCGCGGCCAAAAATAGTCATTAAGTAAATAACACCCGATAAAACGTGAAATCCGTGAAAACCCGTAACTACAAAAAATGTAGAAGCAAACTGCGGGGGACCTTTTGCGAATTCCCAAAGATTCATCCCCTGAGAATGAGCCAAATGAGTGTACTCATAAGCTTGAATCCCCAAGAACATCAAACCACCGATGATGGTAAGTCCTAAGAAAAGCAGCATTTCTTTGCGCTTTTTTTCCTCACCCGCAGCTTGAGCCATTACCATGGTGACCGAACTGCAAATAAGGATAAAAGTAGCGATCGCAGAGAGTGCAATGCCCAGATAGACATCTGGATCAGGCCACGCTGGATTGCGAGCTCTTAAAATTCC
>CAZIFW010000057.1:0-15818 GCA_964538275.1 uncultured Bacteriovoracaceae bacterium | reverse complement strand
AGAGATGAAGTTGATAAGTATGTGGGTGCAGGCTTTCTTTATTTTCGCTTTGGTTGCAAGTTCGGGTTGCACACAACAACAAATCGTAGCGAATAACAAAGACAAACTTCTATGGGAAGAACACGTCGTTAAACAAGGCGAGACCTTTTCTCAACTCGTAGAAGCTTGGCAAGTACCAAACCCCAGCAATCTTTTAATGAGCCTCAAGGAACACAAACAATCTGTATTACGTTCAGGCCAACGTTTACGCTTACACAAAACTCCAGGGCCTGTTGAAATGTTTCAAGCTGTAGAATTTCCACTGAGCCAAAAGCTCAGCAGTTTTTATCGTTGGGAAAACGGAAATTGGCGCTTTGAAGAAGTAGAAAAAAACTTTGAAGAACGTGTAGTGAAATTCTCAGGCACGGTTGAATCTACTCTTTGGGCATCGGCTGCTAAATCTGGAATGGACGTGCAACTTCTTATTCGCCTTTCTGAGATATTCGCATGGGTCATAGACTTCTCGCGAGAGATTCAAGTGGGAGACGAGTGGCGCTTAGTTGCCATTCAATATGTGGACGGTGGTGAATCTAAAGGATGGAAAGACATTACGGTTGCCGAAGTTAAACGCGGCAATGAGCTCTACCAAGCATTTCTGTTTGAAGACCCTGCAACAGGCAGAAAAGGTTTTTTTACAGCTGATGGTGAGAGCTTAGAAAAAATATTTCTCAAAAGTCCGATCAAATTTGGTCGCGTCACCTCACGCTTTAATCGAAAACGCTTTCACCCCGTTCTGCGCGTGGCTCGACCACATAATGGCGTAGACTACGGTGCCCCTACCGGAACTCCCGTCATGTCAGTAGGTGATGGAACGGTTGAATTCGCTGCGTGGAGCGGTGGAGGCGGACGAGTTATAAAAGTACGCCATAACCCCACCTATACGACCGCCTATAAGCACTTAAGCCGCTTTGCCACAGGAATACGCAACGGCAAAAAAGTACGTCAGGGAGAGGTTATAGGCTACGTAGGATCGACGGGCCTATCGACAGGTCCGCATCTGCATTTTGAATTTTTAAAACATGGCTCTTTCGTGGATCCTCAACGCCTCAAATTTCCCGCAGCTACACCTTTAGAAAGCAAAGAACGCATAGCTTTTGAGAACATCAAGCGCTCACAATATGCACTTGTTCCCAACTGGCCCAGTGGAACAAGTACTCCTTCTCGCGTTCTAAGCTCAGCTGAATAAAGTAAACTTGACTTCAAGGTAGTCGATTACCATCTTATGTATATGCCATGGTAAAAGTATTTAAGTTAAACTCCCCTCTCGCCCTTTTCTTAGGCTTTGGCCTCCTAGTGGCCTTTGTATTTATAGGGCTCCCGCTATTACTACTCGCAATAGCTCTTTTTACTTTGCTTTCTATTTTTAGAAGCTTTTGGGGAATAAAAACAAAGCGCTCACAGAACTACACATTTAGCCAAAGCGCTCCGCAAGACCCCTACGTTTCTCCCGTAATTCACAATAAAAAGATCGGTGATTATAGAGTGATTGAAAATCCAAACGATCCAAGCGTTATCGAAGTTGAAAAACTTTAACTAAAATTTTCCAAAAGCTAATTAAAGCGACGTTGATCTAAACTTTGTGAATAATAACTGCGCAATGCTTTTAAGTATTTTAATTCCGATGCATATTTTTGAAAATCAGCAGGAGCGCAATTTGCATCGCCAATATCTTTCATTTCACAACGTAAGAAGCTCTCGCTATTGAGACGATAGTAAGAATCTTGAAAAACGGCAGACACTTCATCGGTAGAGCTAAAAAGCGCAGCCCCTTTATCTCCTGCATCTAAAATTGAGTGCCCGAAGGGCAAAAGCTTTGAGGAATCTAAACCTAAATAATCGGCAACTGTTGCCGGAATATCTGCGTGTTGCGTAACTTTTGTAATCCGTTGCGCTCCTAAATCTTTTCCACCATGAAATAAGATAAGTGGCACTCGATGGCTACCAGTTTGACTACAATATTCTGCGCCCTTGCATTGACTTGTGTGGTCTCCTGTTAAAATAAAAAGCGTATTTTTAAACCATGCTTGAGAAGAGTATTTTTCAAAAAATAATTGCAAGGAATAATCAGCATATCGAAGACTGCGTGCAAAGGGAGAAGGTGCTTCTGCAATAGTGGTAGAAAAACTTGCCGGAATCTCAAAAGGCTGATGAGAAGAAAGCGTAAAGATGGATGCAAAAAAAGCTTTCTTCTGAGCACTTAGCACTTTGCCACTAAAATCCAAGAAGGCATGATCATGAACACCCCAGTCATAAAGAGCTGCAGGATCGCCCGAATAATCTTCTTTAGCATAATACTTTGTAAATCCTAAAAAAGAACTGAAGGAATCAAAATACATGCTTCCTTTACGCGCTCCATGAAAGAACAGAAAGTCCCTTTGTGCGGGAGTCTGCAAAGAAGGAATTCCATTTAAAGGCGTGTTTACGTAGCGAGAAGTTATATAGGGAGTACTCATCAAAGAAGGCAAACCCGCCAGTAATGAAGGAATGGCTTCTATAGAAGTTCTTCCGTTTGCAAAATGCTTTTCAAAGCTAATGCCCTTTTGCTTAAGACTGTTCAAAAACGGGGTAAAGCCACTGTATTCAACTGAAAAGCTTTCTAGAATGATAAGAACAACATTAGCCTTTTCTTCGTTTTGCAATAAATCTTGCGCCTGTGAAGAGAAAGGACGCTCCTCTCGCAAAATCTTTGTGGCAGTTTTTAAATCATAATCTTTATAAACAACGAGTTCTTCTTGTTTTTTGAGCGTTTGCATCACTACAAACGGAGTATTGAGCGACAAAGTAATCAAGCGAGGATTCCCCAAAACCAAAGCACTCGATATTTTAATTGGCTTTTCCTGAATCCCTCCACGCGCCAACACGATGGCCAAAGGAACACTCAAAACAAGAAAGAAAAGCTTTCTAAATGGAAAAATAAAACGAGAACGCTTCTCCGGCTTTACCCTTCCAGATAAATGCCAAAAAAGAAAAAGGACTGCTAAAAAAATTAAAACAACATAACTATAATTCTCAAGTAACTGACGGGCTTGATCCCCTATATCTCCACCAATAGCCAAAATGCTCGCATCAATTCTTTTTTGAGTGATATGAAAATACTCTGCATCAATTAATGAGATTAAGAAGAAAACAGAGACCCCAATCACTTTAAAAGAACGGGTCCAAGTCGCCGCACTTCGGCTTCGTAAAATATTCAAAGCCAACTCAACCGCGACTGCCGCTAAAAACAAATAAGCCAACGCCGAAGCATCAAAACGAATTCCATAAACAAAAGCTTTAGTGAGTTCTTGAAAACTAAGCCCTTCAAAACTTGCAGCCGAACGCAACAAGAAAAAAAGACGGGCAATCTGCAAAAGTAAAAACGACCCTAACCAAAAGATCATCTCTACTTTTCTATAGCATCAATTGTGAGCGAACCCAAAGATCCACTAAGACTAAACATGTCATTTGAGCTTCTATCAGCCACAGGGCTTAACTTATAATTACCCATAGACAATCTAAGCATCATATTGGGGATTTCTGCCACCTTGCCCGTATCCTCGTCAACGTGACCCCAAACACGAGCAGCAGCAATTTGTATGTCTTTGCTCAAAAATTCAAAGTGCTTACTCTTATCAAAGCTCTCTTGAATTTTTTCTTGCGCCTTGAGTGCAACGGTTTTTGCTACACCCGATAAAGTATTGGAAATATTGTTACGTGTAGAAAGCTCCGAAATTTGAGCCTTATTTAAATTCATTACATCAAATTCACGTAAAACCTCCGTCGAAGCTAGAAAAGTTAACTTCACACTTACGTTAATATCTACAGACAGTTTTTTGGTACCGCGAGCATAACTGACTCCATCAATCTGAGCACCACCTTGTTCGTAAGTTCTTGCCGCAAAACGGTAACTCTCTTTTTGTTGTAACTGAGCAAGAGGATCCGTTGAAGCCGTTGGATCAGTCTCGCCTTTTTCTTTACGTTTCATATAATAGAGAATGCCTACTGAATCCTCAATCCCAACGCGCCCACCAATGTTTTCAACTGCAGTTGGCAACCAACGACTAAACACAGTCGCTAAAAGAGCACCCATGGGAATATCACTGGAAATCTGAATTCCAATACCATAAACGTTTAGGTGCTCAAGGACAGCCCCCACTTTACCCAAACCAAGTTGCAAAGACTTTTCCGTAACGGACGTTGTTGCACTTGAGCTAAAAAGATTCACCAGCCATTCGGCACTGATCTTTTGTTTTTTGAGTTCTTCGTTCAAATAACCGAGAGAAGTCTGTAAGTATTGCAATCTAGCAGCTTGACGAATTTCGATATCAGACTCTGAATACTTAGCGGAGTTATTCAAGGGGTTGTTGGGATTATTTTTATACTCAAAATAATCGGTATATTCTTTAGCCGCTCCAATGAGTACCAACATCTTGCCTACGTTGCGCATACCCTCAGCGACTGATTTTGCAATTTTATCAATTTCTTCGCCTTGTTTAAGAACTTCGCTATTGGATTTTACGAGTTGATCTTTGTTTCTCAACACCCACTCAGATGCGAGCGCTGGAATCTCCGTCATGTAACGAGTTCCAAGAGTGATCATACGAATCCCACTCCACGCAATGATTTCTGGAGCCTTATTCTGGACTGGGGCCTCTGCGGAGCGCAGGGGTATGCATAGAAAAAAACTGTGAAAAAGAGTGAGTAACACCCCTAAAAATCCTTTTTTACTTTTGAGAATCCATCTATTTTCCATATACGTCCAAGCAACCACTGAGAACGTCTCTTAAGTGCAAAAGATGTACCAACTCTGAAAATCACTCAAAGTGAGCAGAGAGCAAAAAAAAATGTATAAAGATTATACAGAGTCTGACAATTTACAGCCCGTGCTTATCTACATGGATTTAAGGAAATATCTGCAAATTTTTGAGGCAATAAACTTGACTCAATTCTAAAGTTTCCACCACCCCGATGGTACAAAATTAAATCAGGTTGAATAAGCGTGTGATAAAGACTGAGCTTAAATCTATTTTCTGGAATACGATTTCTATTCGTAAGTCTTAGACCATAAACAATAACATTCTTACCACTCATATCCACTCCATCTTTCAATTCTGATGGAAGAGCTTTGGGATCATAACAATTTGGAAAAGGAATGCGTAAGTAGTGTGAATGATCTTTTTTAAAATCATGGTAAGTTAATGTTTTAGAAAAGCCAGGCATGTCCTTGTAAGATTCAAAAAGCTTAGATCCACTCGCTAAAATCGCTAACGCTTTTTGAGTGGACTGATCTAAAAACTTAGCATCTTTCTTTCTTAGCAAATTTAGATAAGAAGGAAGATGATATCCATTTTCTTCATCTGCAAATTTTAGGGGTTGGGAAGCCGCACAACGGAGCGATTTCTTTTGAGCATCAAAGCAATAAAGGTTAGATGCAACTGTAACACTTCCATCAGGAATCAACTTATCTTTGTAACGAATATAACGTGACTGAATTCCTATGATCGCACCTCCATCCATAATAGGCGCTCCGGAATTACCATCAATGAAAGAACAGCCTCGAGTCACCATAAATGGATCTGTCGGTTCCGTAGACTCTGGTACGATGTATGAATTCTGCAAATACCAACACTCTGTTTCACGTAAGCGCGATTTAGCCTCTTCGTCAGACAATGGATCGGCCGCTAACATTTTAATTTGAAAAGGTTTGTTTGAATCTTTAAGCGGCTTCTGGCTTAACTCGTAGGTGCTAATAGGAGAATCACTGCTTACTTTAAGCAAGGCTATATCAAACTGAGAGACATTAGGGTCGTTGTCTGGAGCAGAAACAAACTCCACACTTTCGCACTTTATGTTAGATCCTTTAATAACTTTAATGGAAATGTCTGCAGCACAAGAAGTCCCCTTATTTCTCAAGCGATTAGGAATACAATGTCCCGCAGTAATTCCATACAGCTGCTCCTGAGAATTGCTTTCTTTAAGCTTAACAAAAGAGATTGTGCAGGTATCCATATGAAAATATCTCTGTGATGGATCTTCATGATTATTTTGCCCAACAGCTGCTAAAAGACCTACTCCATCCGGACAAGAACCTGGGCTACAAGTAAGCACTGCTTTTTGTATATTTCCGCGAGCTGTTTCTAAAGACACACGATTGTTCTCAGAAAGTTCTGAGTAATCTGCGTCTGGTGGCCCCTCTAACTCCCCCGCGACATTCAACACAGATCGCGTACAAGCACTCAGCAAAAAAATTAAAAGTAATATTTTTTTATTCATTGGGCACACTTTCATTTTCTATAACATTATCAACTTTATCTTGTTCAAAGCCATCAGGGTTGAGTGCTTCTACTTTTTGAAGAATTTTGAATGCATACATATTTATTGCAGTTATTTGGCTGTTTAAAATCTCTGCTTTTTTAATATCTTTATTGCGCTCAGCCTCATTCATTTGAGCAACCAAGTAATCGCGACCTTTGATGGCCTCTACATACTTTGCCGTCAATTGATCTAAGTTGAGACTTGCAAGTTGAGCCTCAGTCATTTGATCAAGTTTTTCTACATTTACCGACTCTTCATCTAATCCTTCTTCTGCATCACCCACAAGGCTACGATTTTTCCAATAATAAATCCCCATAGTACCTGCCGTTCCAACGACGAGAAGTTTCAAAGTACCTTTAACAACTTTATCGATAAGTTTGTAACGGTAATGACTCTTAATATAGTCATTCCAGAGACGTTGCCTTTCAATTTCAAAAGAATTTCTTGATTTGAGCCAAACTTCAGTGCTTGGTTTCCAAAGCTCTATAGGTGCTTTGAGTTTTGTCACCAAACCTAAAATCACACCCGCTCCGCCTCCAATAGCAGATCCGGTTTCTTCACCAAGCCACGGGCCAAGAAGATGCTTACCCGCCATAGCACCCGTACCACCTCCCAAAATAACGTCAGTAGTCACATAAGTAGAAGCTGCGTGATACCAAAGTTTAGGAGGCATGGAACGACTAGGAAGATTTAATGGGTTTGGATCCGAAGGATCTTTATATTTTAAGTAGGCATCTAACTCGATGAGAACATCTCGAACTTCTTTATCAAGTGACTTAAGACGAGACTCTAATTTACTGCGAGCTTCACCGTACTTCATTTTTTCCATTTCTTTAGAAAGAGAAAGTCGTGCGGCTTTATGTAAATTCAGGTACAAATCTTTTGTCCATAGAGCAGCAGCTTGAGGGTTATCGATAGGGAAGTCCGGAACTGAAAGAACAATTTCACCGTCTACTTTTGTAGATAACTCTGCATTGAATTTTTTATTTCCTACTAAACGAATGTGTTTGATATTAAATTTTTCGAAAATATTTTCAAAGCTTGAAGATGCACGACTTTGACTTGATTGAATCATTCCAAAAAATTCTTCTAAAGACATTTTCGCTTCAGTGCCATCCCGTACTGCTTTGAGACGGTTTGAAAAATGTGTCAGCCAGGCTTCGGTTTCTTCGGGTTTTCGCTTGCCCGATGAATTTGTTTTAATTTTCAAACTAGGATCAGCACTTGCACTTGTTCTTGCTGCTTTTGATTCCTCAACAACTTTTTCTGGGTCTAAAAGCTTTGCTTTTTTACCGTGAGGTGAAGGCGTAGTGCCCTCTATAACTGCAGCCAATTGAACACGGCAAGAAATCGCCCACGTTTCTTGCGAATGAGCCAATACGAGCGCTAATAAAAGCACTCGCTTTCTGAAGCTCATCCAAAAAAAGTGTAGGTTTAATTCCATAGCCTAATTTTCGCATTTTTTAGCCCTTAATAGTCATGCAAAACGCTGTATTTTCAGTGATTTAGAATAAACACCTGACTAAAAGTTTAACACTCTCATTAGGGTGGAAAGTCTTTAAGACTCGCTTTTGAGTTCATAACTCGCTCCTGCTCAACTAGAATAAAGTAAGATGAGCTTTAACCTTTTATTCCTTTCAAGCTCACTAAGACTATTCATCTTTTTAGCAGCAGCCTCGCTGTTAAATCCTGTGCATCCTAGTACGTGCTGGCGAGAGCTAAGCGCTTCGCATTTTTTGCCGGATAGTAATGATCTTAAAGATGAACGACTTGGAGATTTGTACCAGCAAGTTTTTGGAATTAACGTGCGCGATCAAAAAGTAACTATTATTCAGGATCTTCCTCATAATGCTGAACAAGGAAATGCAGACTGGCAAGATCGAATTGCTACTTCCGTGAAATGGGCTGCGGCTCTTAGCCGCTTGGGCGCAAAACCTCGCTTACTTTTTTATCGAGCCGTTGAAGCAAACAACGGAGATTTGCCTGAACAGGCTTGGGACTTTGAACCAAGTAAAAAGCTCCCCTCTCATGCGGGAGAGCTTGAAGGAAAAAGCGTGCAACTTGCGGCAGCGATACTGGACGGGAATACTGTCTTTGCTCCAACAGAATTCTCCGCAACTGCTCCTCTTAAAGGATTGGCTAAAGGAACTCATCTTCGCGGAGTGACCTTGCCTGGATGGAATTCACGGATGATTCCCGCACTTGAAGTAAATTTTGCGGAGGTTAAAAAACGCTGTAGTGTTCTGGCCTCAAAACTCAGTGGCGCGATAGGAGTAGAAATTCAATTTGCCACAGATGGACCCACTCAATACGTACAACAAAAGCTTTACTTAGATTTACGCAATCGCACACCGCACGTAAGCAATGGCGCACAAGAGAAAGCCGGAGACATTGGCAACTTGCCGTCGGGTGAAACTTACATAGTACCCTACGAAGGAGAAATCGCCGGTCAACCCAGTCTCAGTGCAGGTGTTTTACCCGTGCAATTTGGATCAGAGGTTGTGCTTTATCGAATTGAAAACAATCGAGCAGTTGAAATCTTGTCTAAAGGGCCGGCTAGTGAGGCAGAGCAAGCAAAACTTTTCAGCGAGCCCACTTACGGAAATATTGCAGAGTTGGGCTTAGGTGTTCTTTCGGACTTAGGCGTTAAGCCAGTAGGCGAGATACTTCTCGATGAAAAACTAGGGCTGCACATTGCTTTTGGTCGAAGCGAACATCTTGGCGGTGTGACTAGACCCGAGAACTTTAGCTCCCCGCAAAGTGTTATTCATATCGATCGAATTTACCTCCCTGAAACCCAACCAAACATTAGAGTAATTTCTGTACAACTCATTCGGACTGACGGATCTCGCGAAACGATCATGACAAATGGCGCTTACCTTCCTGAATTATTTTCAGAACCTTAAGGCTTCTCACTCAGGCTCTTTAACATCTAACGAGGTGGCAACAACTTCCAGAACCGGAAGATCAAAACCTGCTGCGGCTGGAATAAGAAAAGTTGTATATTTGTTATCATCACTTGGTAGCACGGCCATACCGACAGATTCATCCAGACGAACATCAACCCATATGTCCGATATAACCCCAACCACAGATACTTTCTGTGTTTGCGTTGTTAAAAAAATTCCAGTTAAATCTTCGTAAGTATCAGATTCAAACTGCTTTGCTCTGTTATCTAAAGGTTGCTTTATGTAAGGTGTTGCTCCTGCAATTAATTTCGGGTCTCTTAAAAAATTATTCAAAGCTTCGTACGAAGAAAAATAATGCCGAAAGGTTATCCCTTTGGGATTCTGCGGCTTTAAAAAGTTTGGAATCCCTTTGTGAATTAAAAAAAGTGTATCTCGCTTTTCTCTTTCCTTGCGACTGGTTAGTCCACCCTTTCTACGTTCTAACCATTCGGCTAGTTTTGCTTGTGTCATAGCAATCTTAGATTGAAAGCTTAGGTTGAAGGTTGCGTCGGATTGAATTGCAACATGACATTTAGGTACTCCATCGGGGGCAGCGAATCCCAAGCTGAAGAAAAGCGTTGAAATGCTGAATAACAAAAATTTGTTCCAAGCTTTTTTTTGCTTATGCATTCTTACTTCTTATTCTAGGGTTTTTTCTTCTTTTTAAAAGCCCAAATAAACTGCTGCCAGTAGTTCGTTTCTGGAGGACTTGAGCCATGAATAATGCCGTAGCCAGTTGGCCATTCCTTTTTTGGAAGCAAATAACTGCCAAATAGCTTGTCCCAAAATGGAAAATGTAAAGCAAAGTTTTTATCAACAGCGCGCTCTTCATCGCTATGATGCCAGTGATGGAATCGTGGCAAAACTATAAAACGTTCCAGAAAAGTAAAATCGGCTTTTACGTTAGCATGAATAAATACTGCGTGGATCGAAACGAAACTCAAATAAGCTAAAGTAGCTTTCTCCGAAAAGTTAAATACAAAAATTGGAATAAAAGTCAGTGAACGCACCACTAGAATATCTATCAAGTGTAGGCGCGAAGATGCGAGCCAATCCATCTTGCGAATTCCGTGGTGAATAGCATGAAAAGCCCACAATCTTGGAAAATGATGAAAGGCTCGATGAATCCAATATTCAGAGAAATCGGCAATCAACATCATCATAAAAAACTGCACAACAAAGGGAAGCTCTGGAACTTTGTCCAGAAAGCTCGCTCCACGAAGCTCCGCAAAAAACACTTTTGCAGGAAGAATTGTAAGGTACACCGTGAATTGCACTAAAACGTGACTAAAAGCGAAGTAAGAAAGATCTAACTGCCAACCTTCGCGCATTACTTCTTGGTCTTTGTGTAGTGGACG
This sequence comes from uncultured Bacteriovoracaceae bacterium, assembly GCA_964538275.1. GTDB lineage: Bacteria > Bdellovibrionota > UBA2428 > UBA2428 > UBA2428 > CANIGN01. The sequence goes on along the minus strand of CAZIFW010000057.1, from coordinate 5,179 downwards.
CCAACGCTCAATAGGAACAAAAATAACTGCTAACATCAAAAGGTTGAGCACAAACCAATCAAGTCCTAAAAGCCCCCTTCCCTCACCCACTTCTTGAAAACGAAGAACGTTAAAAAAACGCAAATAGATTTGCCCGCCTAAAGACAAACACAAAGCTAGAATGGCAGGAAAATTACGCAACCTTAGGGCTACTCCCAAAATCCCTAAAAGATATGAGGCAATCAAACACACTCGAGTTAGAGCAATTAAAAAATCTATGGGGTAGTGCTCTCTAAAACCAGGACTCGTTAAGAGTGCAGGAAAAGAAAAACAAAGAATAGATCCCCAGCACAAAAGCGCAAAAAAAAGCGCTATGCGGCCAGACCACCATCCACTTCCAAGGCGTCTATTTTCGTTCACATGTACTATTTAAACAGATTTTGGAGTTTCATCCTCACCGCGAGGCAAGAAAAACAGCAAACGCTCACCGGTTTGATAAAATTTTATCTTTTCCAAGATCCAGTTCATATGCCCATGAGTTACACAGTAGTAACTGTCGTAGCTCTGATGATGAACTTGATGAATTTTAGGGCTTAAGATCAATCCCGTATTTTGTAAAAATTTAATAACAGGCCCGACTTCATCTTCATGAGCCCATTTGTGAAAAAGGTTTGTTAGGAATCCAAAAATCCCAAAGAACAAAAACATGTAAGACAAAAAATCACCTTGAGGCCCACGAATAAAAAATACAATGCCCCAGAAAATAGCGACCAAAAGACCGCTCGTTCCGCACAATTCAAAGAAGTCGTGTTCGGTCATCTTTTTTGGAAGTACGTGGTGTTCCCTGAATGGGTGAACAAAGAGAGATCCCACTATGGGAGTATCTTCACTGAAGAAGCGATCACCAAACCAATGTAATGTTCCAGTGGCAAAATCACTCAATAACCAACCTACAACGGCTCCCAGTAGCAAAGATCCCACACTCAGGGGACCTGCGCTTACAGAACTATACAAAAAGATAATGCTTCCGATTAAGAATGAAAACACTCCGAATATTGCGACTATACGGTTAAACACAGCTGTCATCATACAGGAGCTTTGAGTCATTTGGTATTATTAAGTAAGGGTTCTGATTGACAAGGTGGCCCATATTCAAAAAGAATGTCCCGATGCGAAGAAACGTGGTCCTAACGGGGAGCACCGGCATACTCGGGAGCCGGACCCTCATTGAACTATTGCGTGATAAAAACACGCATGTCTATTGCCCTGTGCGCTGCCAAGGAACGGCAACTCCTCTTGAGCGCATTCAAAAAGCTATTTCTATTTATTCATCTGAATCTTTAGACGAAAATTATGCCGATCGCATACATGCATTTGTTTGCGACTTAAGTAGTGACTGCATTGTTACAAGCCTAGGAAAAGTTATTGATCCTTCGCAAATTCACAAGACAATTCACAGCTCCGCACTCACTAGCTTCATGTCGAGCCACGCTGAGCTCAGTGCTGCCAATCAAAACGTTACGCTTAAGATGGTAGATCTCGTAAATAAATACTCAATTGAAGAATCTATCTTTGTTTCTTCATACAGTATTTTTGGCCGTTTGCTTTTTAACTCGGGCCACATCACTACAAATGATTTGGATCTCGGCCAAGACTTTGCCTCTCTTCGATATGCAGAAAGTAAATTTCGTACCGAATTATTGCTTCGCGACCGCATCAACAAGAATTTAAAATCTGTGATCATGCGCCCAGGAAATTTGCATCCCGATTCAGAAAGTGGATCACATCCTGCTCAAACAACACGTAGCGACGACTTCTTCTTTGATATGCTCAATTTCTTTTTTGCTGCTGATTCTGTACCAACGGGTAATTTTCGCTATGACGTAACACCCGTAGACTACGTAGCCAAAGCTATTGCAGCTTATAGCCCTAAGTCTTCTTGCGAGACCGTTCATTTAGTAACGCCCACTCCTCCATCCTTGGATGAGATCTACGCTATTGTAAAAAAATATCGTCCCGAGCTAGTAGGAGTTCCTGCAAAACAATTTTTTCAAAATACTTCTATACAGCAAAATCGAAAACATCGCCCTCTGAGACTTCTTACCCTGTGGGCAAAAGAATTTAATATTTACTTCGAAGAATCCGCTCGCTTTGACTCAGCCTTTACGGGTCAGCCATGGCCAAGCAACGAAGAACTCATTGGCCTGTACTATTCTTCTTGGAAAAAGAAGAACGACGAAAAGATTCAAGAAAGGAGCGAAAACTATGAAGTGGTGGGGATGGGGCGCTGAGAACGTAGAGTTTTCATTAGCCAAAAGACCAAAATTTATAAAGTGGGCAGAGGGTAAGCTAAAAGCTACTCTTAAAAAGACGCCCTACGTTCCTGAAATTGAAAAGTGTTCACTTCCTAACGAAAGCAACACTCAATCTCAGTTCAAGGCTATCTGCGAAAAGTTTGGCTTAGATAGCCAGGTTGTCCAGACAGAAAAACACATTCGTATGTTAAATACATACGGCAAAAGCTATCCAGATTTGATTCGAGCTCGTCGCGGAAATTTCTTAAACGCTCCCGACGTTGTTGTTTATCCTCGTAACACTCAAGAAGTTGAACAACTCGTACAAATTTGCAACGAAAACAAAATGAACCTCGTGCCCTTTGGCGGGGGAACCAATATTGTTGGCGCTGTCGAGCACCTCTCACGTCGCCGTCCACGCGTTACGCTCAACCTTGAAAAAATGAATCAGTTGATCTCCGTAGACAAACAAAGTTGGAGCGCAAAACTTCAAGCCGGAGTTTTTGGCCCTCACATGGAAGAGCAACTTGCTCGCCATGGATTTTCTCTCGGTCACTTTCCAGACTCTTTTCAATTCTCTACTCTTGGAGGTTGGATCGCTACTCGTTCAGCAGGTATGCAATCTGATGCCTATGGAAAAATTGAAGACATGGTTCTTGGTCTACAAACCGTTACATCGCGTGGGACTTTGCAAACGCGTCCCTTCCCTGCTGCTTCTAACGGACCCGATCTAAATCGAGTTATAACGGGTTCAGAAGGTGGCTTGGGAGTGATAACTGAAGCTGTGATGCAAGTGCACCCAATTCCTGCTTACAAAAACTACGTAGGATTTCTATTCAAAAACTTTGAAAGTGGCGTTGCAGCTATTCGCGAACTTTATCAAGAGGGAATTTACCCCTCAATGATTCGCTTACAAGACGAAGACGAAACTGAAATGGCCTTCTCTCTTAGAGAGCAAGCTGAAAAATCTTCTTGGTCAGATGAGTTCAAAAAATACTACCTTAAGGTTAAAGGATTCAATCACCCTTGCCTTATGATTGCCGGATTTGAAGGCAGCAACAACAGACCAGCTGCTACTTATGAAGCTGCTAAAAAAGTACTTACCAAAGGTGGTCAATCTATTTGTATAGGCCCAAGCGTGGGAGCTACATGGACTAAGCACAAATACGATGTCCCTTATTTACGCGATCTCATGAATGACATGAATGTTATGTGTGACGTTTCTGAGACTTCTACTGATTGGGCTAATCTCTTGCCACTTTATAAAAAAGTTAAGGCTTCTGTGAACAGCCTCTTCGAAGGTCGTTCTACAGGCGGCTTTGTGGGCTGTCATCTATCGCACAGTTATTCCACAGGAGCTTGTTTATATTTTACGTGGGCAACTCCCATTAAAACAGACGCCCTCGAAGAGTACTACAATATGAAGTCTGTCATAACAGACCAAATTGTAGAGGCGGGTGGCACGCTTTCTCACCATCACGCTGTTGGCTATGAGCACAAAGCTGCTATGAAAAAAGAGCTCGGCCTTACAGGCATAACTCTTTTGAGTGATCTGAAAAAAGCTTGGGACCCAAATGATATTTTCAACACGGGTAAACACTTGAGTTATGAAATTATCCAAGGATCCTTAACACCTGTACATCCAGGTTATGAAATAGATCTTAACCCCTAACAAATCCTAGGCTTTAAAATTTTCAATAGATTGAAGAACTTAAGCTTTGTTGACTTTAAAAAATCCTAGCTTTATAATTAACCTATTGGTTAATTAACCAATAGGTATAATATGCAAGACCCACTCTCTCAAATCTTTTCTGCCCTAGCAGACCCCACACGAAGGGCCATTCTTGCACGCCTTTCAAATGGCGAAAGCAGCGTGAGCGAACTTGCTCAACCCTTCCTTAAAGAAATGAGCCTTCCTGCGGTTACCAAACATTTAAAAGTTTTAGAAAAAGCAGGACTCATCACTAAAAGTCGCGAAGCTCAGTGGCGCCCATGCAAAATCAACGGCCTCCCCCTGCAAACTGCTAGTGATTGGATGGAGCAATATAGACAATTCTGGGAAGAAAGCTTCGACCGTTTAGATGCCTACCTAAAAACTATTACGACCCAAAAGAAATCCTTAAAAAAAGTGAAGGGGAAAAAACATGGCCGCAAAAAATAAATCAAACGAAATTCAGATTATTCGAATTTATGATGCTCCTGTAAAAATTGTATGGGAAGCCTGGGCTGATCCCAAGCAAGCAGCCAAATGGTGGGGACCTCGAGGATTTACCCTCACAACACATAGCAAAGACCTTCGTGCAGGTGGGCATTGGTCTTATACAATGCACGGCCCCGATGGAACAGATTATGTAAATAAAACCATTTATCACGAAGTTGAAAAATATTCGCGACTTGTTTACGACCACGGAGGAAGTGATGATCGCCCACCTCTTTTTAGAGTGACTGTTAACTTTAGCGAGATCAAAGGTAAAACAAAAATGGAAATGACGATGACACTTCCTTCCGTTGAAGCTGCAGAAGAAACGCGAAAGTTTATCAAAAAAGCAGGAGGAAATTCTACCTGGGACAGATTGGCAGAATATCTCGATAAAGAATCCTTTGGATCTGAAAAATTTTATATCAATAGAAGCTTTGATGCGCCTATAGAAACTATGTTTGAAATGTGGACCAAGCCCCAACACCTAACACAATGGCTAGCTCCTACAGGATTTAAAATGGAATTTTTCAAGGCTGACATACATGAAAAAGGAAAAACCTTTTATTTCATAAGCAACGGTACGGGTATCGAAATGTATGGAAGAACAGAATACCTTGAAGTGACCCCGCCCAAGCGCATTGTCTACAAACAACAGTTTTGCGATAAAAACGAAAATATCTCCAGACATCCCTTAGCCCCCACATGG
>CAZIFW010000056.1:0-16454 GCA_964538275.1 uncultured Bacteriovoracaceae bacterium | reverse complement strand
ACAGTTTTGCGATAAAAACGAAAATATCTCCAGACATCCCTTAGCCCCCACATGGCCCGAAACTTTGCTCACTACCATTTCCTTATCTGAAGAAGGCCCTCAGCAAACACGTGTTACAGTTTGCTGGGAAGTTGTAGGCTCTGCCACACGTGAAGAACTTGAAGCTTTTATAAAAGAACGAGGCGGCATGACTCAAGGCTGGACTGGCTCATTTGATAAACTCGAAGAATACTTAGAGTCTTACACAAATAAGTGAATCAAAGATTATGTTATTTAAATCGATAAGCTCTTCTCAATAAAAGCTCATAACGTGCATTGAGCGCGCCTGCACACAACACACCTTCTGCTTCAGTATCACTTAAGAGAATTGCTGAATTCACACCACCCAAGAGATTGGGGGCAAGACCAAGCCTTACGCCTAAGCGTCGGCGTGCAACTTGAAAAGGATTTATTAAATCTAAATTTTTCTTAGATTCTTGTTCTGTATATAAAATCTCAATGGGGCTTCCCTCGTTCCACTTCCCACGCCATGAACGTGTGTAATAGGTGAATGTATTTTTAATTAAATCAATTTCGTACCATGTGGGCTCATCAAAATCGGAAAAAGAATGCTCTTCCGTATACAGAGAAAAAAAGTTAGGCCTAATATGAATATTCACCACGGCATGAGTAGGAAGAGTCAGAGCTTCGAGAGTTATGGTTTTTTGTTCACAACTGAGCATTTCTTCTTCAGTAAAACCACCATTTATGGATTTAGACATGCTGGAAGAAACGTCGTTCATGGTGACAATCACACCATCAGCGATTCCATTTAACTTAGGCTTAGCACATGTTGCAATCAGTAATAAGGCCGCAATTCCTGCGGTAATTTTACCCATTTCCATAGGGAAAAGAAATTATACAGCTAAAGTGTTAGCAATGGGGAGCAAAGTGCGGCGTGGGTGTTTAAAACTTAAACGGCTTAAAAGCAATTATTTTGCTCACTCAATATACCTAGGGCTTCAAAGGCTAGCCAAGGACTTTAACAATAGCTAGAGTAAAAGCGTGAAGTGGGAAACGCCTCAAATTGCTTTAAGCTCTGAAGAAAAATCAAAAATTGAGGATGTTTTTAGTGCCTATGCTCCACTCAAGCACGATCCCTGGGGAGCTTCATTAGAAACACTGCTCAAAGTTGCACCTCCTGTGAAATTTCTCTTTGAAAATTACTTTCGCGTGACCACCTACAACATAGAAAATGTCCCCGATGGTCCGGTTATTTTTATTGCAAATCACGGTGGCCAAATTCCAATAGATGGAATGATGATCGGGTACTCGCTCTTACTTAAAGCCACAAAAAATCGACTCGTTCGAGCGATGGTTGAACGATGGGTCCCCTCACTACCTTTTATTGGATCCTTTTTTTTAAAAATGGGACAGGTGGTGGGTGATCAAAAAAATTGTCTTCAGCTTCTAAAAAACAAACAAAGTGTTTTAGTTTTTCCTGAAGGAGTTAAAGGAAGTGGAAAAACCATTGATAAACGTTATCAGCTACAAGACTTTGCGAGTGGCTTTTATCGCTTAGCAATTGAAGCCAAAGTACCCATCGTACCCGTAGTCCTTGTAGGTACAGAAGAAGCCTACCCCTCTTTTCTTAACTTTAAGCCCCTCGCTAAACTTTTGCGCGCTCCTTATTTTCCGGTAACACCTAGTTTTCCGCTTTTAGGCCCTGTTGGCATGATCCCACTTCCTACTAAAATTTCTATTAAATATCTTCCTGCGCATATTCCAACTCTTAGCAGCGATGCTTCAGATGCAGAGGTTCAAGCAGAAATAGAAAGCATTCAGTCAAATATGCAAAAAGAAATTAAAATAGGACTTAAGCACAGAGGCACTGAAATTTTTTCTAAGGATGCTTTTCATGACTCCTAAAAAAACTCTGCGCAAAAACTCACGTCCAGCAAAGAAAAAAATACTCATTACAGGTGCGTGCGGCGGTTTAGCCTGCGAACTCTCTCGAGTTTTGTGCGATGAATATGAGTTGGTTGGAATCGATCCTCGACACGAAAAACTCAACGCTAAATTTTTAGGAGAGTTTCACCAAAGCCATTATCGAAGCCGCAAAGTTGACGAAGTCTTTAGAAAACATAATTTTGATGCCTTCTTTCACTTAGGGCGTGTACCCGTAACATCGGGTATGCAACGCAGTGACCGCTACAGTGAAAATGTTCTTGGCACTAAACACCTCTTAGACCTCACTGCTCGTTACGAAATACCCACGTTAGTCGTGATGAGCACATTTCACGTCTATGGCGCACACCCCCACAATCCACTTTACCTGAGTGAAGACGATCCGCTCCGCGCCACTCAACGCATTCCCGAACTTTCAGATGCCATGGAACTTGATCATCTAGCAGCACAATTTGCTCTTACCTACAAAGGGGAAGCGATTATACTTCGGCCGAGCAATGTCATAGGAAAAAAGATTTCAAACGTAGTCTCCAAACTCCTCCGTATGCCATGGTTACCCGTTCCAATCGGATACGATCCGCCGCTCCAAGTTCTCCATCAAGGCGATTTAATGAAGGCTTTTCTTCGTATTCTTCAAAAACCTCAGAAGGGTATCTATAATTTAGCAGGGCCAGGTAGCGTGCCTCTCTCTGAAATTTTAGAAATTAAAAAAGTTAAAAAAATTCCAGTCCCAGACTTTTTAATAAAAGGCTTATTGAGCCAAATACCAGGGGCCTTTAACGTACCCACCTATATGGTGGACTATTTTAAGTTCCCCACCCTTTTGGACAACACAAAGTTCTCTAAAACCTATAACTTTGAGTACGAACACAGCCTGATCGCATCTCTTGAAAATCTTTGATACTCTTTCTGAGTGCAAGTATTTTTACTTTTTTTAATCAATCAAGCACTTTTGATCCTTATTTTAAGCATCAATCGCTTTTCATTATTATTGCGATACGCTCCTGAAGAAAGCTTAAGCCTCTACAAAGCAGATCTCCTTCCCGCCTTTTTACGCGGCTTTCGTTTTGATTTTAAAGTCGCTTCATTTTTATTTTTACCCATACTTGTTATGGGACTTATTTACGCTTTTTGGCCCAAGAAGAAACTTTTATCCATAAGTAAAAAAACTACTCACTTTCTTTGGATATTTGCGCTCATTCTCATAATGGTAGACCAACAGTACTATGCGTTCTTTCAATCTCATATCAATGTACTCATTTTTGGTTTTGCAGAAGACGATACATCGGCCGTATTAGCTTCCATGTGGTCGGACCACCCCGTCATTAGATGGATCATTATAATAAGCCTTGCGTATTATATAATTCGTTGGATCAATACAGTTTTTCTTAACTCAAAGTTACAGCTGAAGTTATCAATGCGTAAGACAGCACTTGTTTTTTTACTCTATATACCTTTGCATGTTTTACTTATGAGAGGAAGCCTAACAAGCCCTTTCCCTCTTCAGCGCGATGACTCCATTGTATCCAATCATCCCTTTATAAATTATCTAGTCATGAATCCTTTCTTTGCGCTCAAAGAAGCTATTAAAGACAAGAAAAATTCCAGTGCTTTTTTGCCTGAACCCAAAATACTTGCCCGGTACAATCTTCAAAGCGTAGAGCAAGCCTTAGAATACGCTGGCAAGAAAAGCTGGGAAGAACTTTTTACGACTTCTCCCAAAAACAAACTTGTAGAAGAAAAAAAACCCAATGTTATTTACGTTATGATGGAAAGCTGGAGCGGCTTTCTTTTTGATCATCATTCAAAAAGCAACAACTTACTTTCAAGTTTTGAAACTCATACTAAAGAAGATTATCTTTTTCGAAACATCATTTCATCTACAACATCTACCTTGCCCGCCATGGAAGGTATGCTTACCGCTAAAGAAATTCGCGATGTTTTTATTTGGAACAGCCCTTTCCGCTTTAAATCTTTTCCCACGGCTATAGCTCAAGCCTATAAAGATAAAGGCTACCGCACTGTTTTTATCACAAGTGGGAAAATGGGATGGCGAAATCTCAACCAATGGGTCCCTAAGCAAGGCTTTGATGAGCAATATGGGCAAAACGATATTCTTAACAAATACAAGGATGCTCAAGATTGTGCTTGGGGCGTTTATGATGAATATTCTTTTAGACTTGCCTCTGACTTATTAAAAACTGAAAAAGAAAAACCTCTTTTCGTTTTTGTTATGGCGACGAGCAATCACACTCCCTACGAAATACCCTCGCATTTTAAAGCTGAACCTGTGCAAATCCCTAAAGAACTCACACCAGAATTAACTACAAGTCCCGAACTCGCACTTAAAAGCCTTGTAGGCTATCAATACGCCAATAAAGCTTTAGGAGATTTCTTAAACACAGTTAAAAAAGAAAAAGAGATTCAAGAAAAAACAGTCATTCTCGCTGTGGGCGATCACAGTTCGTGGATGTTAGCTCCACGCAATTCAGACATTATGTCTCCTGCTCAAGCGCTCAGCGTACCTTTATACTTTCATATTCCTGATTATCTAAAAAACTCTATTCAATATTCACCTGAAAGAGCAGCTTCTCAAAAAGACATTATCTCGACTTTAATTCCTCTTACTCTAAGCGAAGCACGTTATTTTAATTTAGGTGCAAACCTTTTTGCTAAAGGACAGACACCTAATACTTACTTTGGCGTAAACAGCGACAGCGTCCCTTTCAAAATTTTGACCAGCAAGAACGATGATTTGACGACTATGAACAACAAGGCTCGCGCCTATTTGGCGCTCAATCACATTTATTTCCAAAGAGAATTTTGTACAATGATCAGTAGCTGGTGCAACTAACAGCTATGAATGCAAAAAGACTACATTGTTTATCACTCCTCACTCGTTAATAGTCCTTATGATGTTCAGAAGTTATTACGTAGCTTTAACTACAATTCAGAAAAAAATGGTGAAACGCTTAGATCCGCAAATGAAGCCCTCAAACTTAAAACAAGTCATTGTCTAGAAGCTTGTTTCATTGCAAGCGCACTTTTAGAAAAACATGGTTTTGATCCGCTTGTATTAAGTCTTGAAAGTGTTGATTGCCTCGACCACGTTGTTTATCTTTTTAAACAACATGGGAAATGGGGAAGCATTGGCCACTCCCGCGACGAAGGGCTCTTTGGTAGAAATGCTATATTTGATTCACCTCGAGAAGTCGCAAAAAGTTATATCGACCCATATGTAGATCTAAGTGGTCGGATAAAGGCTTACGCTGTTTGTAATTTAAATGAAGTGAAAAGTGATTGGCGCTACTCTAAACGCAACGTTTGGAAAACCGAACAATTTCTTATCGACTATCCTCATAAAAAACTAAATTGCTCGAATACTCATTATAAAAAACTTTTAGAACGCTATAAATCTGGACTCAAACCTGTCTCCCAAAGCTACTGGCTCTAATTAGAAATGAAGAAGGGTGCCAAGCTCTTAGCCTGACACCCTTTTAGGAGGTCCTCTTATTTTTGAGGACTATAACCAATCGTGAAACTTATCTGGAAACACAGGAGCTCTTGTTTTCTGAAGAGTTAGGTCTCTTACACTTACCTTAAACTCTTCTGCGCTTAACCTGAGCGCTTCTTGCGCTTTAGCTAAGTGACCTTGAAGAACATCCTTTTCTTGCATAAGTGGAGCAAGGGCTGCTTGAATGTTTTGAAGCTCAGTCTGAGTCGATGCAAGCTGATTAATAAGCTTTTCAATTTGAGCCGCAATACTCACAATACGTGCTTCATTTTTTGTAATTGAAGACTGTAAAGATTTAATTTGCGTATCTAACGAGAGCATAACTGCTCGAATAGATCTTACTTCTTTGTCTGCAGCTAAATATTCGCTTTCTTTAAAGTCATAAGAAGTGCGTGCTTTAAAGCTTGCAAGATCCTGCTCAGATCTTCTTAAATTATCACGAGCAGTATCCAACTGTCCTTGCTGAATCAGCAAAGTATTTTCGGCAGAACTTAACTCTCTTTCAGCTCTAGGAATATCACTATTCCTAAGAGTGTTTAAGCGAAACTCATTCTGGCTTATTGCGCTTTCAGTTTCATTTATACTGATATCTAAATCCGTCACACGTTTAGCGAGAGCTTGTTTCTCATCTTCAACAACACGACGAAGTGCACGTTTACGATCTGCAAGTTCTCGCTCTAAGCGATCATTTGTAGCAAGTTCAGAGTCATAATCTCTCTGAAGGCGAGAGACTTCATTACTGTTTTGATTCACTTCACGCTCTTGAAGACTGCAATCTTGTGGTGGCTGTTGAGCTTGGCACGAACGCAATTCACGCTCAGAGTTTCGCAAATCTGCCTCAGCATTATTGAGCGCACTTCGTTTACGTGGAATTTCGCGATCTGATGCTTCTTTGGCTCGTAGTCTTTGCACATAGTAGGCATCTGTATTTAGCAATCTCTGATGCTCTGTTTCTACATTATAAGAATTGTAAGCACTATTGGCTCTAATTCGTTCAGACTTTAACTGTGAAAGTTGTTGTTGCTGTGAACGTATACGGTTTTCAAGAGTACTGACTTCATTCCACAAGCTCGATATCTTGAGCTTGGCCTGTCGAATTTGTTCTTGAGTATTTGCAATTTGCGTATTCAACGAGGATACACGCTGCTTCGCTGTATCCACTGCTGAAAAATAAGGACGACCCTCTTCTCTCACAGGGCGAAAAATATCTTCTTTATTCTTTAAAACTACAAGTGCATTTTGAAGTTTGGAATCTTGTGCTGCTAAATCTTCTTGCGCTTTTTTAAGCTGAGCTTTTTGAGTGACAACCTGAGCCTCTAAATCTGCTTTTGTTTTTTCTTGATTTTGAATTTCAGTCGTTAATAAACCAGACTGCCTAAGATATTCTCTCTGTTTAGCGACTAATGGATCAATTCGTTTTTGCAGCTCTGTTAAAGCAGACTGATGCACGCCTGTTTCTAAATAAGAGTCCCAAGCTGCCCCTAAATCATCCCAAGCATTACTCAGAGTTGCTCCATTTGTGGTAGGAATTTGAGTCACATTAAGTTTATCGACATAATCATAAAAGGCTTCAGGGATGAACTCTTTTTTGTTATTGCACAATTCAGCAATTCTATTTGTTGCAGCTGTGCTACCCATCAATGAAAAGTAAAGTTGCTTTTCAGTTCCTTGAACATACTTAACTTTTAATGAGGAACCACGACGTATGTATTTGTAAAAATTAACAAAGGAGCTAGGAGCAAACCAGTAAGACTTATTTCCAAATGCAAGGTCCAAGAAATCGCTTCGATAGTGTTTCTGAATAGTCGTGCTGCTGTCTGTTTGAGAATATACAACTGAATTTTCAAGACTCGCATCTTGAGTAGAAAGCACTACGTGTGTGGGATTCTCTTTATTGGGAGCATACAGAATACTTAAACGCCAAATATTTTCTCCCAATTTTTTTTCGGTATAAGCCACACATACATCTCCAAGTATGCCTCCCAAATCTTTACGTTCATAACGCCAATCTCTAAAAACCTGTGGAACCTCTTGCCCAACAGCGGCTAACATCAACACATTACTTAACAATAAAACTGGAATAATTTTTTTCATTCCCCACTCTCCTTTTTCCCTAAACAAAATCGTATCTGCCCACATACGAGAGACACGCCGCCAAGCAGCAGTATTAAGGTTAACTGTTCTCTGATTAGCGAAACACTTTCTGTAGCAATATGCGTTAGCTACTTATTTCATGAAATAAAGTGTCTGAACTTTTAACAGTCGTTGGCGAATATGGGACAGGACACTTTCATTTGTGCACTTAAACATCTGTATTCCTTAGGTAATTTGCCGGCCTACGAAGTGCTCCTCATAAGTCGGAATGATGTTTCGTAAAATCAAGGCAGCTGCCTTAATTGTTGGAATCGCGTGGGCCTCTTGCCCTCACTCCTCACGTGAAAATGCGGGACGCTTCATTGCGCGCGACCACGGTCTAAGTTCTACGCAACACTACAGCGAAAAACCTTCAAAGGGTTTCTTTTCTTTATTTAAAAAGCAAAAGCCCTCGCATGAAGCTCCCGCTGACAGCCGCCCTCAGACTCCACCTAAAGAAGAGCCTCCCAAAAAACAAGGATTCTTCTCTAGACTCTTTGGAAGCAAAGGCTCCAAATCCGCTCGCGGCAATGGTCCTCAATTTCCGGGATCTGTTGCAACTGTATACAAAAGTAGTGACGTAACAGTCCCTCGATTTATTGATGCTAGATACGTAGATTCACGTATGAATAATAAACTTAAAGGCAAGGGACTCTTTATTATTCAAACTGCTCGTAAGTACGGATTTGATCCTGTCTTTTTTGCCTCTATCATGGCCTTTGAAACTGGATGGGGCACTTCACCAGCATTGCGAAACTACAACAACCCCGGGGGCATGATGACTGGCCGTGGGGCTAAACAATACATTAAGTTTCCAACAGTGGAAGCAGGTATTGATGCCATGGGAGCAAACCTAAAAGCCAAGTACCTTAATAAAAATCGAAAAACGATTGCTACAATTGCCTCTAAATACGCTCCCGTAGGCGCCAAAAATGATCCGAGAAGAACCAACCGTCTTTGGCCAGGATCTGTCTCTAAAATTATGAATATATTTATCCAAGGTTCTGTAAACATGGGCAACCAAGCAGTTTACGCCGAAAGGAACAGATGAAAAACCTAAAGCTACTCCTCCTTTTTTCAATCATTGCAACAATATTCCAAGTTCATGCAAAAGACACCCCAAAAGCACCCAAAGCAAAATCGACTCAAGCCCTAGGTAAAGTATTAAAAATTGCCCTTGAAGAAAAATTAATGGGCCGAAATAAAATAAACCTTTTAGTCGTGGATGAAAGCATAGCTACTCTACTTCAAGAAAACTTTGGAACAGCTAAAGATAAAACAATTTTAGATATCCATACGGGTGAAACTGAAAAAGAATCCTTAGATGCTTACAAAGGATTAGACGAACAAATGCAACGTCAAACACTCTGCGCAGAAATCAACGAAATAATAAATCTATTAGTAGCAAGCGCCGAAGCAATTACAGTTTCCAAATTAGACTCCAAAATACAAGAAAAAATTCTAGCCCTTAAACATCTTCAAGAACAAGTCGCGCTCAATTGGGCAGACAAACAGTTATTTACAAAAGATGAAAAAAAAATAAGCTTGAAAGAAATTCAAGATGCTATCAGAACAGAACTTCCTGTTTTGATCTCTATTAGCAGTGTTAAGGAGTACTTCTGTAGTGAGGCTTTAAAATTCAAAGCCAGCGATTGCACTCGTAAGTAGTGTAAAAATTGTTAAGATTTCTTGTTCAAGAATACACAGAAGTTTTATCCAACCTTTACACAATACCCTCTACAATGAATATTGTGTTGGGGGTAAATGTGAATTTAGTTAAAAACATCATTCAATCACGTTCTAATCTTTTCATCCTTCATGCTGACTTTGTTTTCTTTAGCGCAAGCCTCTGGAAACAACAGTAGAGCGTATACCAATGCGCTACTCGCTCAGGGAGATAAAATCATTGAAAGCGTTCCACTTTTAAGTGCTCAATCAGAACAATTTTTGAAATACGTACGTCAGACTGCAGAAAAAACCTGTACAACAGGAGTTACAAATATGGCAGGTCCGGAATCATGTGACGTTTATTCTAAAGGCTATGTAGATGCCTCTAAATATTTTACAGGATTAGAAAAACAAATAGATGATGAACTTCGCATTGGCGAAGACATGAAACTTCAATCAGGAAAGACAGAAAGTGGTGAAGCTGCTAAGGTTATAGAAATTGCCTGCGATGGCACCGGACCCAAAGATGCTGCACGAGGTGTAAGCACCTTTAACTTTCCAGAGCAGAAATATTCTGTAGTCGCTGTCCTCAATAACGCCGAAACTTGTGATGGCGTAAAACCAAACTTCCCAAGTGAAGGTGTATTGCAAATCGACTCACGAAATAAACAAGAATGTAACTTCTATTTCGTATGTGGCGCTAAAGTTGAAGGAGCTTCCGAAAGAGCGCTTGCTCGCAAAGATTCGAAAACCTTTAGAGCTCCTACACAAAGTGCCAACAACTCTGCACTCTCTGGAGCACAAACTGTTAGCAACAATCTAAACTATCAAAGTCCATCTGCTACCACAGCAAACATTCCGAGTGCTACGGGTAATGGCGCATATAATGACAACGAAGAATCTAATCCTGAAAGAGAATACGCTCCACCCGCCGAGCTAAATCCAATGTTAGGATACTTGAAAACTTTACAAGAAGATCCTGCTTCCGCAAGCCAAGCTGTAGACTTAACTGTTGATAGCTCATACTAACTTAGATACCAGATTCAACTCACATCTGATTCGAATCTGATGTGGGTTGAATCTGATTGTTTTTATCAATCAAGATCAATTCTGCTAGCTTATTTGTTAAAAGATTAACCTATTATAAGTTTAAGCTGAACTGACACAAGTATACTATTATTAATACTTGAAATCATTGAAGAGCTTCCCTAAGTTCACAGTTCATGCGCTTAGTTCCCTCATGCGTTGCCCTCTCTCTTCTCATTTCTTCTTTAAGTTTTGCACGTCATGCAAACACTTTTGCGAATAATAAAACTCATGAAAACTGGGCAAGTGTTGAAGACAATATACTTTATCGATCTCAGAAACTAAGTAGCCAACAACTTCGCACTCGAGTTCAAAAACACGAAATTGCCTCTATACTTTGTCTCGCTGAATGTACTGAAGAAGAACAAGAGCTTTCTCGTGAACTAGGTGTTAAGTACTACAAGCAAAGTGTAAACATTCCCGAAATTACGCTTAATAATGTACATGAAATAATTGATGTACTTAAAAAAGCTCCAAAACCCCTCCTTGTTCATTGCCGCAAAGGTGCTGACCGAACAGGTATGGTTGCAACGCTTTATTTTTATGAAATAAAAAGAGAAAGTCTCAAATCCTCTATCAAAAAAGGACTGAGCCTTCGTTATGGTCACTTGGGAAAATTATGGACTCCTCGCATTTATAAAGTCCTTGAGGAGCTTGAAAAGGAAAACTTTGATACAAAGTAATCTCGCTTACACTGAGAAAAATGGTATAAAAAGCTCATCTCTTTGGGGAAAAAATCCCCCATAACTTCAATTTTAAATAACATTTTGTATTCAGATCTACATTAAACACATTATCAGACTTGGCATCAATGTTGCTCAATAGGTGGCACCTGAAAGGTGGTGCAAATGAAAAACATATTTAAAAAAACAGAACTCTTACCCTTAGGCCTCTTAGCTTTAGGAGCCATGAGCTTTAGTGCCTGTGACCTTAGAGATAAAGGGGGCGAACTTATAAACCAGGCGACTAACGAAGTTGCTAAGGGTGCTGAAAGCTGTGAAAACTACAACACTCAAAGCCAAGCAGATGCAGAGAACGAAGTTATTCGCGATAACAACTTAGATTATAAATTCAATCTCTACTGGCTTGGGCGAGAGGCAAAAATGGATGTTTGGGAAGACAAAGGAATTGACGACCATTTTTCTGTAGCACTTAAGCCCGCTGTTATCAGCGCTCTTGATGCAAACCAACAAGTAACAAGCTTAGATGAATGTGAACAGTCTCCATCCGCTGCTGAAAATTGTATTCCACGTTTAAAAAATGTAGTGGAAATGATTGTTGATGCTCGTCAGTCTATTGCTGCTCGTGGTGTAAACTTAAGTGAAGGCAAAGATATGACTTTTAAATGTGCGCAAGAATATTCTGAAAAGAAACTTGCAGAACTCCAAATTATTGCTGATCAATAAAACCTATTACATATGATCCGATAAAAAGTTAAGCAGGAATAAAACCTGCTTAGCTTTTTTTATTATTAAATTAAAACATTAACCTATATTGCACCCCAAAAATGCAAACTCAATTTACAGGTTAACCATGACAAAATAATTGTCAAAGGAAGACCAATTTTAAAAAAGTCAGTGAATCGATAGCCCCCAGGGCTTAGTATTAACAAATTACCATGGTGACCAATCGGAGTTAAAAAAGATGCCACAGCACCAATTGTTACACACACAACAGCACTTGTAGGCGAGATTGAAACAGCTTTTGCAAACGCAATTGCAATGGGAGCTAACAAAACTGTAGTTGCAGCATCAGATAGAATTTGCGTGATTAAAGCTGCAACCCAGAAAAAAACTAATAAAACTGAAAGAGGTTCCCACCCATTTGTTAGATAGATAAGTTGATTGGCCAACAATTTATCCACCCCTGTTTTTTCCATGGCCAATCCCAAAGGAATAACTCCTGCTATCATAACAAAAATCTTAGTTTCTACCGAAGCATAAGCATTCTCAATATCCACACACTTTGTGAGCACCATGAGTAAAGCTCCTGCTACAAAAGCTATGTGAGCTGGCAATAATCCCAATGCAGAAACAAGAATAGCGGCGAGCATAATGGGTGCAGCCCAAATTATTTTAGAGCGACGTTTTTGATCCGCATAAAACGGGAGAAACATTAAAAAACCTCTATGCAAATTTAAACTGGAAAGTTTTTCAGAAGGTCCCCAAATAACCAACATATCGCCTGCCTGCAAGATTGTATCTGCTACTCCGTTTACGACCCAAGCGGATTTTCTCCAAATTCCTACTACTGCTACACCAAAGCGGCGATAAAAATTAATTTGTGAAATACTTTTTCCAACAAACTCTGATTTGGGCGAGATAACTGCCTTAAGAGTTTGTCGGTCATCGCCATCAAGAGTAAGCATTTTTTCTTGACCATTGGTGAATTTCTGAAGAGCTTTCAAAATTAACCCCTTATCTCCATCCAAAGAAACGAGTTCATCGGGGGTTGTCTCCACAATAAAAGTATCTTCTTTTTGAATAAGCGTTGGTCCTGCAATTATTTCTTGTGTCTTATCTACACGAAGCCATTTCAAAACTCGAAAACGATCCTTTGTTTGTGCAACTAAATCTTGAAAAGTTTTACCTATCCAAATGCTATCCATGGGAATTGTGAGCTCAGTAGTTACCTCGGTGAGTTTAAAATTATCTACTGTATCGTCAGTCCCAGAGTGCTTGGGCAATATCCACTTCATAAGCACGCAAAAAACTATACCCGCCAATACAAGTACAGCGCCCACTTTTCCGACTGAAAACAATCCAAGAGCAGGCTCACCACTTCTTTTTAATACGTTGTTAGCAAGTAAAAATGCGGGTGCTCCAATAAGAGTCATAGTGGTTCCCAGGGACGCAGCTGTCGCCATGGGAATTAAGAGCCTGGAGGCATGTAAGGTCTCTTCTTTTTTGCAAATGCGCATAATAATCGGCAGCATCATTGCCGTTACCATTAAGTGATGCGTAAAAGCAGACATAATTGCCACTGAAAACATAATGACGATCGTAGCTCTGGCTTCACTTTTTCCAGATATACGTGCCACCCATTCGCCAATTACATCTGTAACTCCGGTATAAGAAAGCCCCGCAGATAAAACAAAAACTGCCGCAAGAATAATTGCTGGCTCGCTCGAAAAACCAGAAAAAGCTTCAGCAGGATTTAGAAGGCCAGTTATAGCGAGAGCCAAAATTATCAGGATAGCGACCACATCCACTCTGAGATACTCAGTTATGAACAATACAACTGCACTGATCATAATCAGCAAAAAGATCCACTGGTCGTAAGTAATTCCTAAAATCATAATTATTCCACTTCATTTTCTGCTATTTTGTGAATGTGTATATCTCTTTGGGGAAACGGCATAGCTACCTTATGCTCCCTAAATGCTTCAAGTACTCCAAAGTTTAGTCGACTTCTCAAAGCCCCAATACGACTACTAAATTCGTGAGTCCAAACCAATAGACTGAAATGCAAACCACTGTCTCCAAATTCAGTTAGCCTTACTACAGGCTCAGGATTTTCTAATACGCCTGGTTCAGCTAAAGCTACTTCTCGTAAGAGTTTTTCTACTAATTTTGGTTCAGAATTATAGGCGACTCTAACACTTATACTGATGCGCACATTATTGCCTGAATGACTCCAGTTAATAACTTGCTTTGAAATAAAATCAGAATTTGGAACAATAATAGAAACATTGTCGTTAGTAACAATCGTTGTAGCTCTTACAGATATACTTTTCACGTTTCCTGATACAGTTCCCACTTCAATGCGATCGCCTAAACGAAGTGGTTTTTCCATCAATATTATGATTCCACTGATAAAATTACTGAATATAAATTGCATCCCAAAGCCGATGCCAATACCTACAGCACCTGTTAAAACTGTAAGCAATCGCAAATCCAAACCCGTTGATTGCAAAAATACCACCAGCCCCAGCCCTAATACGGTGTAATAAACCAAAGTTACAACAGCACGCCAATCACTGAGACTTACGTCATAACGCTTTGATAAAATCTCTATGGCCCATTTTTTTAATTTATAAGTGATGACAAAAAATGCCAAAACACAAAAGGCATTAACCATAATCACCCATAAACTCACAGGTGACTTATTGATAACTAAAATTGGATGATTGAGAAATGCCCACATATTTGCCACGAATTCCGACAATCTATTCACCCACTCAACCTAACAGCTCAATATAAACTAAGCTAATTTGGGTAAATTTAGAGTTGAGAGTCCTGTACCATTTAATTCTTTCATAATGTTTACATCACCGCGTTGTTCCCACACTGACTTCATAATGAAAGGTTGCAAAGGACATGCCAAAGCCACTTTTGAGAATAAGAGCCCTGTGCAATCAATCGAGGGGAAAATCTACTCCAGGCTAGGAACTTTTAACCACTTAAAGACAATGTTTTATCTCATATATTTATGAACTGAATGAGAATAGCAAATGAGCAAAGTAATTGCTTTTCAGATCACTATAAAAGTGCTTCTTAACCAAAAGTTAACAGAAAACAAACTTAGCATTCATGTAAACTCGATTATTATTTAACAATGGTGCAAAAAATCATCACCTTGTTAATTATTCTCAACACTCCTCTTCTAATTGCAGACGATAAAAAACGCGCTGAATATCTAAGTACAATGCGCAGTTACATGGACAGCTCTGATGAAGAAACCAGTACCTTAGCAAAAATGTTTTTTGCTGATCGAAATGCTTTAGTCGATGGCAAAAGACCCCAAGAGCTTGAGGAGATTCTGCCCACTTCAATGAAAAACAATACTCCACAAAAGTTGGAGGCCTATAGAAAACAGTGGGAGGCCATGCAGGAAGCTTGGCTTGACTCTGATCAAACCATCGTTTCACGATATTACCATCCTGGAATTAGAGGTTCAGATTCTGAGAAGCTTCATCATCTGGACAAGAAGAAGAAAAGAGAGGTTGTGCAAGAAGCTATACCTCGGCCCGCTGCTAAGCATACGGATGCGCTTCAACTTGCAAGCGACAATTTGAGAAGAGAAGCTCAAAAAACACAATTAGCTTCGGGAGCTAGCCCTCATACACGCTTGGGCCAAGCGATGGGTGAAGCGGATGCAACTGAAGATTTAACAGTAGCAAATAGGAGTGGCGAAACTGGCCGCTTGGGTCAGGCTCGCGCCGATATGGCAGCACACGATAAAAAAACAGTAGAGCAATGCATGGGGGATATATGCGAGCTCTATAGATATGTGAAATCGCGCAATCCCATTAAGAGCCCTTTCGGTGCCGATCCAAATACTCGAGATTTTATTGTAAGAACTGGAACAAGCGTTCTTGAGTGCGGTGACTCACAATGTATGAACCGTATGCTAGATGAGTTCCTAAAAATTGAACAAGAAACTAAAGCCGGCGACTATCAAAGTCAGGCAAGAGATTATGCAAATGCTGCTAATATTAAACGCCAAATAATTCGCGAAGCATTGGAAATTAAAAAACGACGCCTCAATAGCAATGGATCCGTGCCGGAGAACTCTGCATATAATAAACAAAACCCTTCTCCCAATACAATTCCAGGCTTTGTGTTGGGAAAAAGAGCTGAGCTACCTGAGCACGAATAAATCGAAATTACTTATGAACCTACTGGGCGAGTTTGCTTTTACTCCTGAAGCAAGATCTACATAAGTCACCCATAATTCGCAGCGCTTACTAATTCGCGAGTTGAATCTCAGCTATTTGGAAATAGTGATTCAAGTGCAAGTCGTATCCCAAGGATGTTGGAACCATTAAAACGCCGTAGGTCATGTAACTTTGACTAAGGGGAATAACAACTTGGCCGCCCGCAGACGGCTGACTCGAAAAACTACCCACCTTAAACCATGATCTATTATCCGCTGTGGTCAAATAGAGATCATATTTATTGGGAAAGCACGTAGATGCCTTTCCCATCATGCGTGCTGAGAGAATGATTTTCGAAACTTTCTGTGCACCTTTATGAATGTCTAACCAAGCAGCAAGGTAAACATGCCGATTGGGTACCGAAGAAGAAAAGACATTACTGCTGTAGATGCTTGCAAAATTTCCATCAATAGCAGATTTTGCAGGCAGTCCACTGATCTGTTCACT
>CAZIFW010000055.1:0-16474 GCA_964538275.1 uncultured Bacteriovoracaceae bacterium | reverse complement strand
CAGCTACAACGGATAAACCTCTTAGACCCATGAAACTTATTGAAGACCTTAAACACTATGCTCTTACACATGGGCCTGAGATTGCTAAAAACCCCGAATATGTTCCCAGCTTTCCACTCGTTTCAGATGAATCTGGAATTACCTCAGAAACTGTCTGGGCCTGCACAACTTGTCGCGCATGTGTAGAAGCTTGTCCTGTTGGAATTGAACACATCGACAAGATTGTAGATTTACGCAGAAACATGGTGATGATGGAAGGCAATATGCCAGCAGAGCTTCAAACCACTATGAGAAACTGGGAAAATCAAAGCAATCCATGGGGCATGCCTCAAGATGCACGCGATGAATGGGCCAAGGACTTGGGAGTTAAGCGCCTAGCAGATCACCCCACGGCAGAACTTCTATTCTACGTAGGTTGCGCAGGTAGCTTTAACGATCGCAATAAAAAGATCAGCACTGCTTTGGTGAAAATTCTCCAAGCTGCAAATATTGATTTTGCTATCTTAGGAAAAGAAGAACTTTGTAACGGCGAAACGGCTCGCAGAGCAGGTAACGAATACCTTGCTAAAGTAATGATCGACGCAAACATAGAAGTTCTAAAGCGCTACAATGTAAAAAACATTATCTCTACATGTCCTCACTGCTTTAACACTCTCAAAAATGAATACCCTGAGTTTGGTTTTCAAGCGGCGAGCATTTATCACCACACAGAATACATTCAAAAATTAATTGATAATGGAACTCTACAGCTCAATGCACTTAAGAAAGATCTAAAAATTGCATATCACGACTCCTGTTATTTGGGTCGCTACAACGAAGTGTATGAAGAACCTCGCGATACACTCAAGAGCATTCCTGGCGTAGAGCTAGTAGAAATGCCTCGCAATCGTACGAAAGGTCTTTGTTGTGGCGCAGGTGGTGCTCGCATGTGGATGGAAGAAACCATTGGCAAACGCATCAACGTTGAACGCGTTGAAGAAGCCCTTGAATCCAAGCCAGATGTCATCGCAGCGGGTTGCCCCTTCTGTCAGGTTATGTTGAACGACGGAGTCACTGAAAAAGGCAAAGATAAAGAAGTTGCCATTAAGGACATCGCTGAGATCGTAGCTGACCAAATATAGCTATAATCTTGACGCCTTATTAACACTCCAACTTGCTAAAATAAGCTTGTGTCCGCTTTAAAGAACGCTGTTCTCGTAATTGCATGTGGCGCGTTTGTATATAACGTCGTCGATGATAAAACGCGGGCCAAATTTGATAACGGCGCTGAAAGACAAAAGATTCAGATCGTAGAAATTAAACACTCTGCTTATCAATTTATCTGGGAAATGCTTGGAGCTCATGAAGATGAGCTTGCAAGAGCAGAGAGTAAGTTTGCAGCCGAAATGAAGATTAGAAAAGAAGCTCTAGATAAAAGAATTCAAGAAGTAGAAGGAGCACGAGCTCCCGCGGAAGACGATTCCAAAAAATACGAAAAATACATGACCAAGTAATTCCGTATAGCACTTTTCACGATAGGCCTTGTGGGTATGAAATATGTCATGAGCTGCAGGAGGTGCGGACACCTCCTCTGCATGCTACGCATGCATTCACCTCCCCAATGACATATTTCATATCCACAAGACCTTCTTTAATCTGCCATTCTCTACATTCTTAAGAAGATAATCGGGTACTGATATACGCATATACCTACATTTAATAATAAAAGAAAAAGCTAATGTGCTGGCTATGAATAAAGACACGGGAAACTTCTCGTATTTATGTCATTGGGGAGGTGAATCGCACTGAAAGTGTGAGAGGAGGTGTCCACACCTCCTGCAGCTCATGACATAAATACGAGAAGTTTCCCGTGTCTAAAAAAACTGTATCTTTAGCTTGGTACTTTTTTTGTAATTAAGCTTTTTTGTAGAGAGCTGTTACTTCATCCCAGTTAACAGCGTTCCACCAAGCAGCAATGTAATCAGGACGCTTGTTTTGATATTTCAAGTAATAAGCGTGTTCCCAAACATCGAGACCCAAAAGTGGCGTTCCCTTAAATTCAGAAACATCCATAAGAGGGTTATCTTGGTTAGCCGTAGAACCAACAGCTAATTTGCCATCTTTTTTAACAAGCCAGGCCCAACCAGAACCAAAACGAGTTGCTCCAGCAGTAGAGAAGGCTTCTTTGAATTTATCAAAAGTACCAAAAGCAGAATTGATCGCATCTGCTAATTCACCCGTAGGGCCTTTACCTTGTTGAGGTCCCATAACTTTCCAAAAAAGGCTGTGGTTATAGTGACCACCACCATTGTTGCGAACAGCCGCAGGGAACTTAGACATTTCTGCCATAAGCTTTTCCAAGCTCCATTCCATCGCAGGGTTACCTTCAAGAGCTTTGTTTAGGTTTGTAACGTAAGCGTTGTGATGCTTACTGTGGTGAATTTCCATAGTAGCTGCATCGATCCAAGGCTCAAGAGCGCTGTAAGAATAAGTGAGTTCAGGAAGTTTGAATGCCATAGTGTAATCTCCTTTACACAGACATTCTGGTGTCTGAGCCAGTGAGGGTCAAGCATTTACGCAAAAAGGAACGACTCCACACAACTACTTGGTGTGACTTTGTGCCTGATAAGCTCCCTGTTGGCTTCCCTGATAGGACACAGTGGGCTCCATCCAATAAATTTTTAAATTTTTATCTCGAATTGATTGATTGAGTGCCCAATCAATTGGCTTCCTAAAAGGGCGCTTTAAAGGCACCGTGTCTAATAACGCTAAGGCACCTTTGCGTGAAACAAAATAAGAATCTGCGCAGCGAGTAGCCCCATCGCCCCCCCACCATGTTTTTGTATTTTCTTTGAGATAAATATGTTTTCCCAAACGTCGTCTCCAAAGAGGAATACGAAAACCGCCGCCCTTACCTATAAAGAGCATGTCCCAATCCTCAGGGAGTTTTTTGGAATATTCTGCTATTTTTTGGACGGCACCATCAACAAAAACGACATCGTCTTCTAAAACTAAACCATAGCCTTCAGGAGCGCGTGCAATTCTTTCAAGCGCATCTACATGCGCCATGTTTACAGCAATAATTCCTTTATTCAATTCTTGATCTGGCAATTCAAACTCTGGCCATTCTGTAATGCTTTCGCGATCAAAATTCTCAATCCAATGTGTTCGCTCAAACAAGCCTTCACGCTTAAGCTGCTCAGAAAGCAAAACTTTTCGCTCTTTGAGTGGAGTGTAATGAACGACAAAAACAGGGTATTTCACTAAGGCCATAATGCACCTTCATTCCTATCGACTTTCGAGTTGAAAGTATAGAAAGTTCTTCCATTTTGAGTTTAGGTAGCTCTCATGATTGAATAAGTACAGAATGAAGACTGTAGACTTAAGTCAGAAAATTTTTGTCGCAGGCCACAAAGGTCTCGTGGGCGGCGCAACTCTTAGATCGCTTCAACGTGCGGGAGCCACACAAATCATCACTCGTACTCGTACAGAGTTAGATCTCACCTCACAAAGCGCTGTTGAAGAATTTTTCAAAAAAGAAAAACCTCAATATGTTATTCTTGCTGCAGCTAAAGTAGGCGGCATTCACGCCAACAACACTTATAAAGGCGACTTCATTCTTGAAAATTTAGAAATTCAAAACAACGTCATTGGCGCAGCTTTTAAAAATTCCGTTGAAAAATTAATTTTTCTCGGAAGCTCATGCATTTATCCAAAGCTTGCTCCTCAACCCATTCCAGAAAACTCCCTGCTCACAGGTCCACTTGAGCCCACCAATGATGCCTATGCGATTGCAAAAATTTCGGGTCTTTGGCTTTGCCGAGCCCTCATGCAGCAATACAAATCTAGATTTATTTCTGTAATGCCCACAAATGTTTACGGGCCAGGAGATCGCTACGATGAAAACGATTCACATGTACTTCCTGCGCTTTTAATGAAATTTCACAAAGCTAAAACTCAAAAAGCTTCTTTCGTCACAGCATGGGGATCTGGAACACCCCTTAGAGAATTTATTCACTGTGATGATTTAGGAGACGCCATTGTTCATTGTCTAAAGCACTACGAAGATGCCGAGCATATTAACTTAGGCAGTGGTCAAGAAGTGACTATTAAAAAACTTACTGAACTTGTTAAAGAAGTTGTTGGTTTCCAAGGAGAAATTCAATGGGATTCTAGTAAACCTGATGGCACACCTAGAAAACTTATGGACTCTTCAAAAATCAAAGCGCTCGGATGGAGCGCAAAAATCCAACTCAAAGATGGCATTCAATCTGCCTATGAAGATTTTTTAAAACGCTTCGCTTAGCTATTTTAGGTACAGGGACGGACTTTAATAGCTATAAGACCTCTGGTCTTAACAAACAAAAAAGAGGGGTAGCCCTCTTTTTTGGATCCCGATGACCCTAGCGCTAACTCATAGTTTGAGAGTGAATTTTAATATCGGTTGCTTTGCGGCCTTCAATCTTTGCCTTGAGGTCTGCAAGGTCTGAATCCACCATCATGTGAACGAGTTCCTTGAATCCAACTTTTTTCTTCCAACCCAATTTTTGAGTAGCCTTAGTCGCATCTCCTAAAAGCAAATCTACTTCTGTAGGACGGAAATATTTTTTATCCACTTCTACGTGCTTCTTCCAATCTAAACCTAAATGCGCAAAGGCTTCCTCAACAAATTCTCTAACAGAATGTGTTTCTCCTGTTGCAATAACATAATCATCTGGCTGATCTTGTTGAAGCATCAACCACATAGCCTCTACGTAATCTTTGGCAAAGCCCCAGTCTCTTTTGGCATCTAAATTTCCGAGATAAAGCTTGTCTTGCAAGCCCAAGTGAATAGCTGCGACACCTTTTGAAATTTTACGTGTAACAAAAGTTTCTCCACGGCGCGGAGATTCGTGGTTAAACAAAATCCCGTTACACGCAAAAATTCCATAGGCTTCACGATAATTTACCGTAATCCAATGCGCGTATACTTTTGCCGCTCCATAAGGACTGCGCGGATAAAAGGGAGTCGATTCCCTTTGAGGAGTTTCATGAACCAAGCCATACATTTCAGAAGAGCCAGCTTGATAAAAACGAGTTCTCTTTTCTAGTCCGTTAAAATGTATAGCTTCTAACAGTCTTAGAGTACCCAAGCCAGTGGCATCGCCCGTGTACTCAGGAATTTCAAAACTCACTTTCACATGGCTTTGGGCACCTAAGTTATATATTTCATCGGGTTGCACCTCGGCTAAAACTTTATTCATTGATGAAGCGTCTGTGAGATCACCGTAGTGCAAGAATAGTTTGGCACCCGGGTTGTGTGGATCTTCGTAAATATGATCTATTCTCTTGGTATTGAATGATGAACTTCGTCGAATAATTCCATGAACCTCATAGCCCTTTTCGATGAGCAATTCGCTCAGGTAAGAGCCATCTTGTCCCGTTACTCCTGTAATCAATGCTTTTTTCTTAGCCACTCAATAAATCTAAACGATTCAACAGAGTCCATCAAAGTAGAGAGTGCGTTAATTTTTGACTGACGATCTTGTAGACGAGATTGCAATTCTGTTGAAAATCCTAACACTCTTAAATCCAAAGAATGACCTAATTTCAGCTACTTAGCGCTATTAAATAACGGAACAATTTTTGCTCATGTATCCGACTGTGGGACGTTTCGCAGAAATAGCAGATCATTTTCGCAGGCGCAGTATCTCTCAGGGGCAAGAGGGATATTTTTCTTCTCTTTATACAAACCACCTGAGATTGAGAAATATATACTCTTCATTGGCCTCACTCATCGACAATCCAAATTTAAGTTTTTTGCTCGAAGGCGCACGCGGCACCGGAAAGGCCCGAATTGCTGAGGAATTTGTGCGTCTCGAGAACATTTACCGCAAACTCTTAGGCCTTGAACCCACTCGTTTTATTAAAGTCGATCCCAAATCTCGCTACGATATCTTACTCAGCCTCTTTCAAAAGGATGCGCAACTCGTTCCAACTTTCTTTTATTTCACTAAACTCGAGAGCTTTTCGCTCAATGAACAAGAGCTTTTGTGTCGAATACTTCGACGACAAGACTACCGAGAACAGAATTATAGGCTTGCGATCAGCTGCGAAGAGAGTCTTGTATTTATGATTCAAAAAGGAAAAATCCTAAGCGAGCTAGTAATATGCCTTAAAAGCTATACTTTCTCCGTTCCGCGCCTATGCGAGCGCTATGAAGACTTCTGCTCACTTGTCACAGAACTTTCTCAACGTTACGGAGCTAAAAAAGAAATGCCCTCTCAGCGAGTTTTAGACCTCCTTACCCGCATTGATTACCCTGAAAACCTCGATTCTCTAGCAGGACTCATTAAAAGTGCCGTAACCCACAACCCCCACCTTTCGAGCTGGACCCCTGAGTTTATTGAGAGAATTTACCCTCTGGCCCGTCCTGAACGCACAGAGAATATTTTGGACTTCAGAGAGCGCCTTCGCTATCAATAGGAAACCCCATGAATTTAATACACTACTCCCGCAAGGAGCTTAAAAATTTAATCACTGAATGGGGAGAGCCCGCTTTTCGTGCTGATCAAATATTTGATTGGATTTGGAACAAAGGCGTTTTTGATTTTGATCAAATGCTAAACCTTAGCAAAGGCTTTCGCGACAAACTTAAAGCAGAAAGCACCCTCGTACCTCCTAAAATTATTTTCCAACAAGATAGCGATGACGGCACTATTAAATACCTTTTGCGCTTAGAAGATGGAAAAACAGTTGAGAGTGTTTGGATTCCTCGCGAAGACCAAGGTCGAGTGACAGTTTGCATTTCAACTCAAGTAGGTTGCCGAATGGGCTGTACCTTCTGTCTGACAGCACAACAAAAAACTGAAAGAAATTTAAGCGCTGGAGAAATTGCCGCTCAGATTAGACTTCTCCCTAATCGTGAAAAAATTACCAATGTTGTAGTCATGGGAATGGGCGAGCCTTTTGATAATTACGACAATTTAATGGGCGCACTAGAAACCATTACTGATCCCAAAGCTTTGCGCATAGGAAAAAGCCATGTCACAGTTTCTACCAGTGGTCTTTTGCCCGCAATTGAAAAATTTGTACAAGAAACTTCCTGTCGTTTGGCTATCTCACTCAACGCGCCCAACAACGAGCTGCGCACACAGGTAATGCCCATCAACAAGGCATACCCTATAGAAAAACTCATAGCGCTTTGTAAAAAAATTGCGAGCCCTGATTTTCCTCGCAAACAAAGACGCGACTTTGGAATTACTTTTGAATATATTTTAATGAAAGACTTTAATGACTCTGAAGAGCATGCACACGAACTTGTAAAACTTGTTCGAGGAGTTCCCTGTAAGATTAATTTACTTCAATATAATGAAACACCCAACACGCCCTTTAAGCGTCCAAGCGAAGAAGATGTCTTTAAGTTTCAAAAAGTTCTAAGAAAACACGGTTTATTGAATTTCCTTAGGAAATCTCGAGGCCGCGACATTTCTGCAGCTTGTGGGCAACTTGCCTCAGAAAAATCAAGACAAAGCTTAGGCGAAGAAGCTCGCCTATAAAATATGGGCTTATAGAATGAGTGAGAATAAACAATTCTCTAAGCCTCAAGATATCCATATTGGAAAAGTTGTTGACCTTAGTTCCGAAGGATGGGGCGTTGTTAAAAATGAGAGTGGTCTTGTTTGTTTTGTTTCTGGTGTGTGGATTGGAGACGAAATTGAATTTGAAATCATACAAACTGGAAAGTTTTTAAAGGGTAAAGTTCTTTCTTGGATTCAAAAAAGCTCAGCTCACAGAGAAAGTCCGTGTTCCCACTGGGGGCTAGAGGCACCACACTGTGGCGCTTGCACTTGGATAAATATCCACTACGACGCACAATTAGCTGCAAAAGAATTGAAAATAAAAAATATTCTCAATCGCTTTAAATTGCTACCGGAAGAAAGTGCCCCCATTCAATACGGGCCCGAGCTGGGATATCGCAATCGAGTAAAGCTATCGCAAAAATACGGAAAACTTGGGTTTCAAATTCCCATGAGCCATGACATTGCAGAAATAAAAAAATGCGTTGTTGCAGAAGACTGGATAAATGAAGAAATTCAAAAATTAGCAAATTCGCAGCCTCATGAAAAAGAGATTTGGATTCAAAAAGCCAAGGGCAGCGCATTCGCTCAGGGAAATACCCTTTTAAATGAAAAAATGAAAAGTAGCCTTGAGCAACTACTTCCTCAAAAGCCTTTTGTTGCTCTGGAGTTATTTTGTGGTGACGGAAATTTTAGCGAGCTCATATGCGCTAAAGCCAAACAACTTTATGCTTACGAATCAAACGCCTCTGCAGTCACCATTCTTCAATCTCGCTTTAAGAACATAAAGGCATTGGCTCTAGACCTCTTCTCCAAGCGGTCTTTAAAAGAACTCTCTAAGCATAAAGAGGTGCAACTCTTGCTTCTTGATCCACCAAGAAGCGGGTACAAAGATCTTGGAGAACTCGTAAGTACCCTCCCTAATTTAGAAAAAATTATTTATGTTTCCTGCGATCCCATGACCTTTGCTCGCGATGTCAGTGCACTGAGCGGTTGGAACTTTAAAAAGCTGCTGAGTTTTGATTTATTTCCACAAACTCCCCATATTGAACTTATGGGATATTGGGAGCGCAACGTCTAACTGACTTCACCTCAACAAGCGATTGAACCTCTCTCACTAAAGGTAGCTTTTGTTTTTTAATCTCCTGAAGAAATACAGCATACGACCATTTTTGTTTTTGAGCGTAAGAGTCAACTGCAGGGATCAGACGCGTATAAGTTGAGAATGCCATAACAACAGCATTGTTCCATTCAAGTTTCTCTAAAGAGTTCAATTCAGGGTATTGCTTGAGACAAGTTTTGATCCAATTAAAATATGTCATTCTATCTGCCCCCCTTCCCTTTGAATAAAATAATGCTCCTTCTTGTCTTACTTCTTCTATAAAATGACTGAGTTCTTTGTCGTAGTTTAAGTTGTCTTGAATCTCTTCCTTTAAGCTTTCTAAATTTTGAATATGCTTTGAAGATTTAATAAAATCCTCCGTTGCCTTAGAAGCAAACCATGTAGCAAAAGCCTCATTAAAATCTGACTCATCTTCAAAATAAAAGTTCAAATGCACAAGTTCATGCAGCAATGTATCTATGAGTGTATATTCACTTCGAATAAGAGTTGATGTGAGAGGATCACTGAACCACCCCAAACTTGAAAAAGCAGGAACTTTGCGGCGAAAAACATCATATTTTTCCTTCAATCTATTTTCTTCTTTGATGGCATCTTCTTCCTGAAAATATCCCTTGTAAGGAAATGCTCCCATTATAGGAAATTCAAAGGGAAGAAGTTCTAATTTATCTCTTGGTGCTGCAACTAAAACTTGTGTTACCCAATCTCGACCCAAATCTATATAGGAGCGATAAGCAGCCCCTCGTTTCATGGGAATTTTATCTGCAAATTCTAAGACTTCTTGGCTTAAGTATAGAGCTTTTTTAACGCGCTCAGGAGCTAAGGGATCTTTAAGGATTTTATCTATTTTTTTCGCATTCAATAAAAGCGAACCTTGGGCAAAGCCTTGTTTGAGCGTAAGAGTCAACTGCAGGGATCAGACGCGTATAAGTTGAGAATGCCATAACAACAGCATTGTTCCATTCAAGTTTCTCTAAAGAGTTCAATTCAGGGTATTGCTTGAGACAAGTTTTGATCCAATTAAAATATGTCATTCTATCTGCCCCCCTTCCCTTTGAATAAAATAATGCTCCTTCTTGTCTTACTTCTTCTATAAAATGACTGAGTTCTTTGTCGTAGTTTAAGTTGTCTTGAATCTCTTCCTTTAAGCTTTCTAAATTTTGAATATGCTTTGAAGATTTAATAAAATCCTCCGTTGCCTTAGAAGCAAACCATGTAGCAAAAGCCTCATTAAAATCTGACTCATCTTCAAAATAAAAGTTCAAATGCACAAGTTCATGCAGCAATGTATCTATGAGTGTATATTCACTTCGAATAAGAGTTGATGTGAGAGGATCACTGAACCACCCCAAACTTGAAAAAGCAGGAACTTTGCGGCGAAAAACATCATATTTTTCCTTCAATCTATTTTCTTCTTTGATGGCATCTTCTTCCTGAAAATATCCCTTGTAAGGAAATGCTCCCATTATAGGAAATTCAAAGGGAAGAAGTTCTAATTTATCTCTTGGTGCTGCAACTAAAACTTGTGTTACCCAATCTCGACCCAAATCTATATAGGAGCGATAAGCAGCCCCTCGTTTCATGGGAATTTTATCTGCAAATTCTAAGACTTCTTGGCTTAAGTATAGAGCTTTTTTAACGCGCTCAGGAGCTAAGGGATCTTTAAGGATTTTATCTATTTTTTTCGCATTCAATAAAAGCGAACCTTGGGCAAAGCCTTGTTTGAGCGCATACGTGAGCACTCCTTCTGAGGCTCTAAGAATGGGCAAAACACTCAAATGCCCTAAAAAAAGCGAAAATATAAGCAAAGTTTTTTGATTCACGTACAAATATCATTATAAACTGTTCTGAGTGCAGAGACTGGACCGCTACTTTTTTTTCAGCCTCGTTAGATCAACTTTTGGCGGCGTTTTTCTTACATTGCTCTTGCTCTTAAGCCTTCAAGCCATTCGATTAGGGCCTCTCATTGTAAGAGCGGGCATAGATTTTTCTATTATGAATAAAATGGTGCAAGGCTTAAGCCTAAGCTTTACCCCCATTATTATTCCCATTGCTTTTTTATTTAGCAGTCTTTCACTCTTTGGAAGATTGAGTAGTGACCGCGAACTCGTTGCTCTTCAAGGAATGGGCTACTCCCCGTGGAGGCTCATGCGTCCCTGTTTTTTGGCAGGTTTAGTTTTGAGTATCATTACACTTTTTTGCGCGCTCTATTTGGGCCCCTACGGAAATAGACTTTTTGAAAAAGGTATTGATGAAGCTTTCTCAAAAAAAGGTGCAAGCATTCTCCGAGCGGGTACTTTTAACGAAGAGTTTTTAGGCAGGGTTATTTACGTTGGAGAAGAAGCAGGAGAAGGTCTTTTTAAAAAAATATTCCTCTACGATAAAGCTACTTTTAAAGAAGAAATGATCATCAGCGCTCGTGAAGCTAAATGGAATCCACCTAATAAAGACAAGTGGGCCCAACTTCAACTTATGAATGGAATGATTGTTTCTAAAAATCCCACAGAAGGTATGACTCGTAGAATACGCTTTGATGAATATCGTGAAAACGCTGACTTTCGCTACGCTGAGGGTAAAAGTCGAGATTCTATGGAAAGCCAAGACCTCCAGGGCTTATTGGCAAAACGTGCCAATCCTCCTGCCAAAATGGAAGATGTGCGCTGGCTTTGGGTTGAATTTGCGCGCAGATTTTGGATCAGTATATCGTTTTTCTTTTTTGTACCCTTTTGTTTTATCATCAGCATGAGAAACCAAAGAACTGCACAAAGTCGAGTTGTACTGACCGGGGTACTCTTAGCCGTTTTCTACTGGGGCCTCTATTTTAGCTTAGTCACTTGGTCTGCCAAAACACCCTTACAATTTGTTCACAACGAAGCACTTATTTGGTTCTTCATTGCGCTCCCTAATTTTATTGTAGGCGGTGTAGCCCTTAAGCTTATCCAAAGAAAATTTGGAAAAGTCTTTATAAGTTAAAACTATCTTTAAACTACTTCAGAGCCCTGTTTGCTTTCATAGTAGACGGCCCAAAGACAGGTTCTTAAATCACCTTCTCACTCCCTGTGAGCGTTCGTACGGCGC
Organism: uncultured Bacteriovoracaceae bacterium; assembly: GCA_964538275.1. Classification (GTDB taxonomy): domain Bacteria; phylum Bdellovibrionota; class UBA2428; order UBA2428; family UBA2428; genus CANIGN01. The sequence goes on along the minus strand of CAZIFW010000055.1, from coordinate 4,738 downwards.
TTTAAGAACCTGTCTATAGACCTGCTGCTTTAAACTTTTTTATATTTAGCTGCATTCTTTGAATGTCGCATTTGTAAAAGCTCTACACACAAAGCAAATCCCATTGGTAAATAAATGTAGGCCTTAGGTAATTCCGTATGCATGCTTTCCATAAAAAGCGTTACCCCAATCGTAACTAAAAAGGAAAGAGCCAAGATTTTAAGCCCTGGGTTACCAATAAGAAAATCTCCAATTTTTTTAGCGAAAGCCAATACGATAACAAAAGAAAGCACAACGCTAGATATGATCACCCACATGTTGTCTGTCATTCCAACTGCGGTAATCACAGAATCCATAGAAAAAACCATATCGAGCAATAAGATTTGAGCAACGATAGAGGTCGCACTTACTTTCTTGCCTGCGCTGACCTGACGTTCATTGATAAATTCCACTGTGTGGTGAATCTCCGTGACGGCTTTGTAAATCAAAAACAAACCTCCGGCTAAAAGCAGCAAATCTCTCCAGCTCAATCCATAAAAGACAGGATCTCGCATTTGCACAATTGCGGAGGCTCCAAAAAGCATTCCTAGCCGTGCAAGAAGTGCAAAAACTAAACCCAATACCCTAACTCTGTTTTGATCGGCCAGTGGTAAACGTGCAACTAATAGCGAGATGACCAAAACGTTATCTACGCCCAAAATGAGTTCTAAGCCCATAAGTAAGGATAAGGTTCCTAAATCATTAATCATTTTGACGAGTATAGCAGTTGAACTTTTTGCGACAATAGGTGGCTCTCATATGCTAAAATGCTAGGACGATGCGTTCTATGTTGAAAAATTGCTTAATCGCCCTCCCTCTAAGTGTGGCGCTCAATGCAATACCTATCACTGAGACCTCAAGCTCTGGCCAATGGGTTGAATCTAACCGTGCAAACTTGCGCAGAGGCGAAGTGATACGCAATGGTGAAGTGTTATTTAAAATAGAGCGCTTGGGTAATGTAGCATTTTTATCTTTGCCCAAAAAACCAAATGCACTACAGAGATCTCTTTGGGAAATTGAAATCTTCAATGAGGGCCATACTTTTTTTGCAACTTGGGACAAAGCTAAAGGCGCCTGGAAATTTAACCTTAATAATAGCGGTGCTTACGATGTCTATGTTTCTAAAAAGAAAAACAACATAGATAAAATTTCTTACGCTTGGTTTTCTCTAACCTATTAAATAGCTACACGAGGCAAAGAGCGTATAAGTTTCTTTTCTAATTCCCAGCGCTTAATCACTGCACGCTTAACTTTAGCAAGATCGTTCATTTTAGCTCTGTAGCTTTCTTGTTGTGTTTTATAAGCAGCCAAGACAGCCTTTTCTGAACGATCTAATTGTTCTCGACCTAGTTCTTTCATACGCTCAAGTTCTGTACGCAAAGAATCAATTTTTTGCTGAACATTTAAAAGCTCCATGCGTTGTTTTACTAGGCTTGCAACATCAAAACCCTTTTCTTGTAGGCGCAATTCCGCAGCTTCCATTTTTGCAACGTGAACGCGCTCTTGAGACATACGAATCAAATTTGAAGTTAGACCCACTTTGGAAAGACCATAAATTATCCATTTAGAAGGGTCCCATGCATACCAAACCAATCCATTGCGATAGTCGGCTTGGAAACGGTGATGATAGTTATGATAACCCTCACCAAAAGTAAAGAGAGACAAGAACCAGTTGTCACGAGCCGTACAGTGAATGGAATAAGGACGTGTTCCAATCATGTGTGCAAAAGAGTTAATCGCAAAAGTGCAATGGCCAGAAACCAAAAGACGCAAAATTGCGCCCACATACAATCCCGCAGCGACAGAACCCACTAGAAGATATCCTGCCAACATGGGAATTCCAAATCCTACAAGTGCAGCAATTGGTAAATAGTAAGCGTGTTGAAAACGAACAAGTTTATCTTTTTTTAAATCAGGTGGAAGTTTTTCAAAATCAATAGGGGGCATTTTCTCAAACATCCAAAGAATATGCGCATACCAAAAACCTTTATTAATTGAATACGGATCATTATCTGTATCCACTTCACGATGGTGAACACGGTGGTCCTTTGCCCAAACTAGCGCCGAGTTCTGTATAGCACCTGCACCTGTGGTAAGAAGCGCACCCTTTACCAAAGGATGAGCATCGTAGGCTTTGTGAGAAATTAAACGGTGATAACCTACTGTGATAGATAAACAATCAATCGCATAGTGAACGATTGCGTAAATTATAATAGGTAAAGTAAATATGTGGTTCTTAATGGCCCACGGTAAAAACGCTATTGCCAGAATAGGTATGCTGAGTAAGTAGATTATCGAAATTAAGTTAAGTTTTTTAAATTTTTCCCAAAAAGTATCTTTCATTTTATAAGCCCTGTCTCTATATACTCACTTTATTCTAGCAGAGCTGTCGACGAGAAACTTATTCAAAAAATTTTGACTGTTAATTAACAATTAACTTATTGAGAAATTAATTTTTGATCTTTTCAAGATCAACTTTCTCAATCATTTGAAAGAGATAAGGAGGTAAAGGTTCAAGAGCGGCACCCTTTTCGTCTCTTTTGGGAAACTGAGGATTTAAGATAAAACCGTCCCTTGGAGCAAGAAGGTCCACAGCTCCACTCTTGCCAATAACCTCACCCTTTTTAAGCTCATTAAAATTTGCAATTTCAGGTAAGAGAGATAATTCAGGAACAACAAATGACTCTAAATAAGTCGTTTGATAAAAATTCTTTAATACTACGCTAGCAGCTCCTTGTTTAACCTCAGCTAGTTTAGCAAAAGCTTTCTCTTTCTTCACGATATCGTAAATATCTTGAAGCAAAGAGATTCTGCTTCTCAAAGAAAGGGTTCTCTCCACAGCAGTGCGTGCCAATTTGTAGGAAGCCTCTAAGGCCGCCTCTGTTTTTTCTTTATGGGCTAAAGTCATAGAAAGAGTAAGGATTCCGTTTTGGCGCGAATACTCAGACATGCTCATGGAGTTTTCTAAACCCAAGGTAGAGTGCGTAGCATTGTTATATTCTGGCGGAGTAATGAGTGTGTCTGCAGCCCTTAAATAATTTGCCCACTCAGCTGTAAGATCGTCGTACTCAAAGGAGTAATAGCTCATACCCGTTGGATCATATTTTTGAGTAATCTCTAGAAAAACTTCAACTCCATTGAAAAGCTTCTTCAAATCATCGGCTCGTTCCTTCTCTAAGCCCTGTTTAGAGCGGCTCGAAAAAGACATATTTTCCCACGTAGGGAAATTTGCATTTAATCGTGCAGCGGCATGTGGATTAGCAACAAAAAATGTGATGCGCCCTTGATAAGCTCCGATCTTGCCTTCTTTAAAATCTCTAAAAAGATCTACAATTAAAGGCAAACATCCCAATTCGCCCTTCTGAATCACGCACCCTATGAGTATATGATTTTTAGAGGAGTGCGCATTTGTATGAGTAACACTAAACGGAACGCCTTGTGCTTGAAACTTGTGAGGCTCGTCATACTCCAAGAGTTCCTTCATGTAGGACATAAAGCCCCTCTCTCTGAATTTATTAATTGGAGAAGGCTTTTGAGCAGGAGCTTGATCAGCCCACAGAGTAGATACACCTAATATTGCCGACAATGAGACGCCAAACACACCGCGCATTACGCAATGTGTTAGCTCGCTTTTTATACTCTGACAAGACGACAAAGCCTTAAACGTAGTGAGAACTATTTAAAAGCTACTTTTCTTTAATTGAAGGGGCTTCATTTTTTAGGACTTCAACAATTTCTGGATTAGCTAAAGTACTGATATCACCGAGATTCTCAAAATCCCCTTCGGCGATTTTCCTAAGAATTCTTCGCATAATTTTCCCGGAGCGCGTTTTAGGGAGTGCGGGAGTAAAATGGACCCGATCTAATTTTGCAATTGAACCTATGGAACTTCGTACCCATGTATTGAGCTTTTCTCTTAATTCAGAGCTTTCACTCACGCCTACCTTGAGGGTTATGAAGGCATATACCCCTTGGCCCTTAATCGCGTGCGGATATCCCACAACCGCGGCTTCACTTACACAATCATGTCCTACAAGTGCGCTTTCAACTTCAGCTGTTCCAATACGATGACCTGAAACATTCAAAACATCATCCACACGTCCTGTAATTATAAAATCACCCTCTTCATCTCGGAAGGCGCCATCTCCCGAAAAGTAATAACCTTTATGCTGAGAAAAATAAGTTTTCTCAAAGCGCTCGTGATCTTTGTAAACGCTTCTCATTTGCCCAGGCCAAGAATCTTTTAAACATAAATAACCTTTGGCTGCACCATGAAGCTCCTGAGATTTTTCATCCAGCAATACAGCAGAGATTCCAGGAAGCGCTTTAGTTACGGACCCAGCTTTTTGATTTGAAAAATTAGGGATGGGGGCAATCAAGATTCCACCCGTTTCTGTTTGCCACCAAGTATCCACTACGGGAACTCTCCCTTCTCCTACAACACTGTGATACCACTGCCATGCTTCAGGATTGAGGGGCTCGCCAACACTTCCCAAAAGTTTCAATGAGCTTCGGTCGTGTTTTTTTACAAACTCATCTCCTTCACGCATAAGAGAGCGGATTGCAGTAGGAGCCGTGTAATAAATATTGATTTTATTTTTTTCTATCAGCTCCCAATGTCTTGAAGCAGTAGGATATGTGGGAACTCCTTCATGAATGAAGACACTTGCTGCATTGGCCAGTGGCCCATAAACCACATAGCTGTGCCCTGTTATCCATC
>CAZIFW010000054.1:0-16711 GCA_964538275.1 uncultured Bacteriovoracaceae bacterium | reverse complement strand
AAGAAAATTGGATTTGAACTTTTCGAATTGAGCAGCCTCAAAATGAATACAGATCTCGTTGAGGTTGAGAGCGGAGATCTTTACATTGAGAACTTTGGAATTGGCCATGTAAAGACTGAACTTGCGCTCGATCGCATCAGTAGCAAAGAAAAAATTCCTAGCTTAGAAAAACTTCAAGCATCACTTGTTTTGTACCGTGATAGAAACAGTGCCTATTTGAGCATTCGTAAATTAAATGCTGAACTTCAAAACAAAGAATTTCTTCATACCACATTAGAAACCAAGGGGCGCATCCCAGGTGATGTGACTGTAGATTTTGTATCAGATCTCTCGGAGCTTAGGAAATGGATGCGTTCACAGCCTGTGCTTGCATTGAAGGATTTTGCTAAAAAAAATACTTTTGGTGGTTATCTTGAACTGCGTGGAAGTGGACTGCTTGAGGGTAAAGGGCTTAAACAAGCAGAGCTAAAGACAAAAGCACGATCGATTGTTTGGAGTGATATGTCGATGGCATCTTTGGAAAGCTCTGTGCATGTGAAAGGGAGCGAGTGGAAGATTGCTCACATAGAAGGGCGTTTTCATCCTACTCGCTTAGATAAAAAAGCTAAAAATGGATTTGTTGGAAAAGATTTAATTTTCGAAAACGACAGAGTCTCGGGTGAATTGAGCTTAGATAAAACAGGTCTTTGTGCGGTATTGCGTGGAGTAGGCGTAAAAGACTGCCAATTAGATTTAATTCTTACTGGAAAAATTGATTTAGGGGGCACTCTCAAACCGCTAAAGATTGTACCTCAGCTAGATTTGCGTACAGAACCATTTGAGGTGTTTACAGAGCCCGATATGGCAGAGCAAGTAGCTTCTGGCAGATTGCTTCGTGCTAAGCCTGCACATGTAACGGGTTTTGTAGAAGCGGGTGAGACAGAAATCAATGTTTCAGAATTACGAGCGCGTTTTTCAGAATCAGCTTTTATCGAGGCGAGGGGAAAAATTAAATATTCTCCCACGCAAGTATATTTGAGGGTAACGGCGGATCAAGCAAAAGTGGAAGATATGCTTCATGACTTTTTAACTCTTCCACCCAAGGGATTGGTAAAAGCAGAAGTGACAGTGGATTACGACAATCGTCGTCCTAAAGAATTTGGAAAGACAGACTTTTTTGCTGATTATTTAATTCGAGGATTAACAATTGCAGATCTTCCCTTGGGGGATGCTTCAGGAAAGTTACATTTCATGAAGAGAATGCTGGAGTTTAAACCCACAATAAGAAACGGTCCTGGAATCTTAAAAGTTACGGGTCAAATTGGAAACTTAGAACCGAACAATGGTAAGTCGCAAATGTCGATCTACGCGGAAGCCACAGACTACGAAATACTTGTTCCAGCTGATAACGGGCCTCCTATATTCGATGGTATTTTTAATTTTGAAACACATTTGCGAGGTTCTTTAGACGAAGAGGCACCTAAACCTTTTGGTGGCAAAGTAAACGCAGCCATTCATTCGCTGAGTAGTTTTGGAATTCCCTTTGAGCGAGGTCAAATTACTTCTTACGTAGACTTAAGTGGTTTGAAAATTGAAAAGTTATTGGCCTACAAGGGCGATGTGAAAACTGAACTCACAGGATTTTTAGGGCCTAAAAATTCTCGTGTAGACTTTGCTTCAGATTTTATTCCTATTCGCCAAGTAGGTTATTTACCTGAGTTCGAAAAACTAGCTCAAGGTGGAGATTTGAAAGCCAACGGATTTTGGGATCAGTCTAAGGGGTGGGCTATTAATGCAAACACGCGTAATCTAAGAGTGGGTGCAAATAATTTTCCAATTTTAGATTTAAAATTTGAAGGCAGCAAAGAAGATAGTTTTTTTGCCAATATAGAATCTGGTGATGACATTAAAATTCGTTACGATTCAAAAGAAGAAAGTTTTCAAGCAAAGCTAAAAGACTCGGGTATTTTCTTAGCGCTTACGCTGATCAATAAATGGGAGCGTATTCCAGAGTTTTTAAAAATTGAAGGCGATCTAGATATTTTTTGGTCTAAGAATTCCGGTGAAGTTGATTTAAAAACTTTTGATATCCAAGTTACAGATCGTTTTAACTTAGAAGATAGACAGCTTATTAAACTCGAGTCTCCTTCCAAAATTTATTATCAAGATGGAATTCTTCGTGGTGGAGCAAACTTTTCCTCTGGGTATGGGGACTTTAAGTTGCAGGGAGAAAGCTCTGAGTTAACGGCTCGAGGAAAACTCTCTGTTCGTCTTTTTGATTTATTCCTGCCTGATTTTATTCGTCTTGTAGATGGTTCTGCTATATTGGATGCAAGTTGGAATCCTAAGAGTTATCGTTTAGTTGCTGATGCTAAAGTAGAAAATGCTACAAGTTATTTAGCGGTCTTAGGCACTGAGCTTCGATCTGTGCAAGGTGATGTGAGATATGCTGATGGTCGAGTTTTCTTTAAAAATATAACAGGTCGCTCAGGGGATGCCGGTGTTGTTAATCTGGAGGGCGACATGTCTGCGAATGCTACAGATATGAACCTTAAGGCAAATATGAACGGACTCAGTATGCGCATCGGAAGAGATGTTGAACTGGGAATTTCTGGAGATTTTGACCTCAGTGGTAAGCAACAGCCCTTTTTGCTCAAGGGGCGAGCGCGAGTGGAAAAGGGTCTGTTAAGAAAAGAATTCAGTGGGTCGGCTATTAAGACAGCAATCTTAGAAAAGCCATTTTTAAATTTTGATATTCCTTTCGAAGTTTTTTCTGGGTTTCAGGTTAAAAACTCTTTGGCCGATGCATTTGTAGTGGGTAAGGGACGCTTACTGGGCAATGATCTTTCTCCCATAATCTCGGGACGTTTTGATGTTGTGAAGGGAAGTCTCCTGGCGAAGGATACTGAATTTGCGGTGAACTTTGCACGCGTAGAGCTTCCAGTGGACCCTAGTTTTGATCCGGTTAACGTTAACGTTCAGGCTTCTACACTCAAAAGCTATCAAGGAATTGATTATCGTATTTTTCTTGCAGCTGAAGGCGATCCTAATGATCTTAGGCTTAATTTTAGAAGTGAACCCTCGTTATCACAAAGAGAACTTATAGCTTTGCTGACTCTCGGGTATGTTCCACAGGAACAACCTGTAGGTAGCCAAGGTGCAACAATTGCTCAAAGTGCTTCAGCTGAAGCTTTCCAACTTCTATTCGGCCAAGCATTAGGTAAGGGTATACAAAAACAAACAGGCTTTGATGTCCGAGTGGGGACTTCTGCCAATCTTAAGCAAGAAGATACCATTCCTAAAGTATCGGTTTATCGTAAGTTGGGGGATCGTGTAAGTGCCACCTTTGGTAGAAGTTTAGATGTGTCGCGTCCGGAAAATAACTTCCAAGTTGATTATCGCTTACTTAAGAATTTAAATTTAACGGGTGTTTGGGAAAATCCCGAAGAGAATCGCCATTCAATGGGTTTAGACCTAAGATTGGAGTTTGAGATTAAATAATGAAGCGCGTGTTGAATAGATTTTTTCTTGTTTTCACCGCGCTTAATTCTATATCCGCGTTTGCACAAAAAATTGAAACTATTGAATGGATGGCTCAAACTGAGCAGCCCAAAGGACTTCAGGATCTTATAGGAAAAGATATACGATCTAGAGAATTTTCGAGTTCTATAAAGATTTTAAAAGCCACAGAAGATTATCAAGATCTTGAATATCGTTTTGATAGTGGAAAACTATTTTTAACTGCAAAGCCTAAAACTTTTTTGAGAGAAATACGCTGGGAGTTTCCTTCGTCACTACCAGAATATGTTCGTTCAGATCTTGAAGCTCATTTAGATCTTCAAGAGGATGAACCTATTCCTAGTGACGTAGATGAGCGGGTTAAACGGTTATCTATTCGAATTAAGGCGCGTGGATATCAAGATTACGAAATTCGCAGTGTACAGTCTGGTTCGGACTCCGAGAAAGTTTTGGTTTTGGAATTTGTAAGCACTGGGCGCCCCCGTGAAGAATATTCCACTTTAGATTTTAGAGGAGTAGAGGATCCCGCGCTTCTTAGATTTTTATCGAGTCGCATGATTGACCTTAACAGTCTTAAAGAGGTCAAGTGGAAGCAGGACGCAAATACTTATGTCACTAAAGGTCGCGTTGTTAAAGATGAAGTAGAGCTTGAAGATTTTCGCATCAATATTCGCAAGATTATGCGAGCCCGTGGTTTTCTAAACTTTGAACTTGAAGTCAGTTCTGCTGCCAATGGCGTCTTAGCAGTTGCAACTCGCAATTTACGTCAATTCTCTTTTCAATTCGAAGGACAAGTTTTTTATTGGGAAAATGAATTACGCACAATGCTTCTGGAAAACCTTTCTGATCGAAACTTTGATATTGAAGAAGCAAAATTTCTAATTACGGATTCTTACATAAAAAAAGGTTACCGAGATATTATTGTGGATTCTCGTATTCAAAGTATTGCCAATCAATACACGGTAAATTTTACCATCAAGGAAGGCCCACAGTATTTCTTTAGAAGTATAGATTTTAGAAACGTAAGAGAGGAGTATCTTCCTCTTTTGCGTGAGGCAGAAAAAGATTGGATTGAGCCTTTTAAGAGTCCTGTTCGAAACACTTATTTTGATGAGGAAGGCTTAAAATCTTCGTTGGGATATTTGGTAGAGAGTATTCACTCACGCGGTTTTCTAGATATTGAGGTAGCCAATTACGCCTTTTCTCTTAAACCAGGTTCTCGTTATGCCCAACTTCAGATGAGCTTACGCCTTGGGCCTCGTTACACATATTCTAGCTTTGAGGTTAAAGATGAAGACGGAGCCTTGGACGCTTTAAAAGATTTAAAAATTCCCAAAGTTGGTGAGTTTTATGATGGCCAACGCCTTCAGACTTTTTTGAGAGAACTTAAACGAAGTTACGAAAATGAAGGTTATCTCTATTCAGAAGTGGATACCGCCTCTAATAAGATTTTAGAAAAAAATCAGTTACTCAATACGGTTGCTGCAAGTATTCGTGTACGACGAGGTCCTAAGGTTTATCTTCGCAATCTTCAATTGCGTGGAAATACCCGTACTAAGAAAAAAGTTATTCTGCGCGAATTGGGTGATGATGCGATTGAATACGGCGAGAAAATTACCCCTCAGGGACTTAGAGAATACGAGAGTCGTCTTTTGGGAACGGGACTTTTTTCAACTGTGGATTTAAAGCCTATTGGATCCAACATGGAATTTAGAGGTTCCGAAACCTATATCGATTATGAATTAAACCTTAAAGAGCGCGCGGGTGGTTCCATAGAATTTGGTCCAGGGTTTAGAACTGATTTAGGTATAGTGGGTTACGGTGAATTTTCTTATAGAAACATTGGCGGTTGGAACCGAGGGGTGTTTTTAAAAACTCAAGTCAGTCACAAGTTAAAAAATTATCAGTTCTTAGAGCAAAGCCACTCAGTCTCTTTTGTGGAACCATACCCTTTGGATTTTAGATCGCGATTAATTTTAGATCTTCGTTACAAGTTAGACGACGATCTTCAATATGAAGGTGAAACTCCAATTAAAGGATTCAATACAGAGGAAACTTCTACTTCTGCAAAACTTGAAAAAAGATTCACAGAGCATTTCACAGTTCTTGCAACTTTGTATCAATATTCATTGCCACGCATTTTTAACATTGTTGCAGCTACAACTGAGACCACTCAAGAATATCGTTTAGGTGGAAATGGAATAGAGTTCTTGTTGGATTATCGCGATAATATTTTTAATCCCCTTACGGGTTGGTTTGTAAGTGAGCAAGTGGAGTATTTTTCTCCTTACTTGGGAAGCAACAAACGAGTTAACTTTATAACTTCAAAAACTCGTTTCAATAAATATTTTCATTTGGGTAAAGAAGCCGTGTTTGCACTTTCATTCGGTTACGATCATCTTTGGGGACTTACTGCGGATGCCATTATTCCAGAAAACAAACGTCTCACCTTGGGAGGGCGCTCTTCTCTGCGTTCATTGCCCGAAAACTTTTTACGATTTGACGAAGAAGGAGTGGCCGAGCAGCGTGCGTTCTTGGGTCGCTTTGAATATCGTATGCCTTTATTTTCTGGCTGGGGTATGGCCGCTTTTTATGAAGCAGGCGAAATTGATGTCTTGAAAGATAAGTTTGGTACAGGTGAACGCTCAACTGGATTACGTCATGGTGCAGGTTTTGGGGTGAGATATCGCACTCCTGTTGGGCCACTATCAGTAGATTGGGCTTATAACTTTAATGCGCGAGACAATGAAGACGATTATCAAATCAGTTTAAGTATCGGGGCCTTCTAGAAAATTTTTTAACTGAGTTTGAGCTTTTTAACGTAACTCACCATGCTCCAGTAACTGAGGCCCACAGAAATCCATAAAGAGATGTCGCCAATTAAAAGCGAAGAAGGCATTTGAGGAATGATGGGATCGTAAAGCAAGTAGCCTCCGATTCCGATAAATTGAAAAGTTGTTTTCCATTTAGCAACTTTTTCAGCTGCCAGAATAACTCCACGCGAAGCGAGCAATGATCGTATTCCGCTTACAAAAAACTCACGTGAGAGAATTAAGCTTACAACCCACGGGTTGAGTTGGCGTTTACTATCTGCAACGAGCAAGATAAGGGCGACGCTGACAAATATCTTATCGGCAATAGGGTCCATGAGCTGGCCAAAGTCGCTCACCTGATTGAGCTTACGAGCTATGTATCCATCTAATCCGTCGCTAATGGCTCCAATAATAAGGAGTAGGGTCGCGAGGTAGTTGTAATCTTGCATCAGGCAATAGCCCATGGGGAGCAGGAGTACGATCCTAAAAAGCGTAATCGCATTAGAGAGGTTCACCGGGCAGAGCTTATGAGGAGCGGTGCAAGGAGTCCAGCAATCTGATAGTTTTTGAGCGTGGCAAAGCTAAAAGTTTTTTCAAATTTGGCTATAACCTTAGACGGAAGAATTGCTGACGCGAGGCATCCCAAGAAAAGCTTGGGAACTAAAGCAGATAAAGCATTGATGAAGAAAGTGCGACAGCAAGCAGATGTGGTGATTATGGGAGCCGAAACATTGCGGGTTATGGGGGATGCTGTAGATGTTAAAAATAAAAAAGGCCGCAAAATTGTAAACGCTATTGTAAGCAAAAGCGGAAAAATTGATCCCAATCTTAAATTCTGGAAACGCAGTGATATTTTGCGCTTTGTTTTTACCAGCAAAAAGAACTTTGCTGTTGCTGTAGAATCTGCCCAAGATAGAGCTTTTGTAGTGGCCGTTGGGGATGAAGACCTAAAGGCGAGCCTCATTTTAGAAACCTTAGAAAAGGCGGGGTTTCGAAACATTCTAGTTGAGGGTGGAGGGCAGCTCATGGGATTATTTTTAAAAGAGGGCCTTTTAAATGAAATGTACCTTACTCTTACGCCTTGGCTTTTAGGCGGCAGCGCTAATCCCACGCTCGTAAGCACGATTGACACATTGAGTCCTTGGAAGAAGCTTAAAATCTTAAGCCAAAAGCGAGTCGCGAATGAGATCTTTCTTCACTACAGATTTTTGAATAGTCCATCGAGCTAAGCTAACGTATCGGTGTGGCTGAAGCTCAACATGTACAAGTCGTACCCGTTCCTATGGAAAAACTTCTCGAAGCAATTTTGGATTTTAATGCATATCCGCGTTTCGCCGGGGGTGTAAAAAAATGCAGTATTGCCAAGCAAGATAACAATCAAACAACTGTTTTGATGGAAATCGAACTTATGAAACGCATCGATTACAGCATTGAGGTGCATAAAGAGGTGACTGAAAATAAAGCACGCGTTTGGTGGCACCTTAAAGAGGGTGATTTCTTTCAAAAGAATGATGGTCTTTGGGAGCTTACAAAAATTAATGAAAATTCCACGCAGATTCTCTATCGCTTAGATCTTGAATTCTCCGTAGGGGTTCCTAGTTTTATTATAAAAGGGCTTATTAAAACGAGTTTGCCTAAGGCCGTTGATGATTTTGCGAATGAAGGTAAAAGGAGAATCTAATGAAAGAAAAAATTCAAACAACTAAAGCACCTCAGGCTATTGGCCCTTATTCTCAGGCTATTAAAATCGGCAACATGCTTTATATGTCTGGGCAAATTCCCTTAGATCCCGTTGCGATGAAACTTGTAGAAGGTGACGTAACTGTTCAAACTCAACAAGTTATAAAAAACATGGCTGCGGTTCTTGAAGCTGCAGGTGCCAGTTTTGAAAAGGTTGTTAAAACCACAGTTTTTTTAAAAGACATGAACGACTTCAAAGCGTTCAACGAAGTTTATGCTCAGGCCTTTCATCCTGAAAAAACACCACCTGCACGTTCTACGATTCAAGTGGCCGGTCTTCCTTTAGGTGCTTTGGTAGAGATTGAGGCCATTGTTCAACTGTAAGGTTCGAAATTAGGAATTAACTATTAAGAATGAGAAAAAACAGAATTTTGTTAGCAAACATCGTTTTGCTGCTTTTTTTTGTAGCCGCAGGAATTTGGATTAAAGACCTGTATCAATTTTCTCAAATCATTCGCAGTTCTGAGGCGCTTTCACCTTTAGACAGCGACAGCAGTGATGTTGATCTTGTCGTTGTACTCACAGGTGGGCAGGGGAGATTTAAAGCGGGCCTTGAACTTTTAAAACGTTTTCCAGATGCGGCTCTATTGGTTTCAGGAGCGGAGACTTACGTTACGCTCGATGATGTACTTCGAGCGAATGATGTGAAAGATCTTTCTGATAATGAGCGCAGTCGAATTTGGCTCGGTAAATTTTCGCGTAATACTGTAGAAAACGCGATTGAAGTGCGTGAAGTTGCCGAAAAAATTGAAGCTAAAAAAATTCTCTTAGTCACCAGCTCCTATCATGTTCGTCGAGCGCTGGAATTATTAAAGCGAGAACTAGCCAAAAGCCCTTTAAAAAATCCTAAGATTTATTATCACCCAGTGGAAAGTCCTAACTTTCCTAAAACAGGATGGTGGCGCCGTTTTATTGGTTGGAAATTATTTTTCTCTGAATACTTCAAAAGTATTCAGTTACTCCCGGCTCCAGAAGACGAACGCCGAGCGCGTTAGTTATTGGGTTTAAAAATACTGTCTAAAAACTCAAAGCCCTTTTTCCAAAAACCTCCGTTTATGAAAGGTTCCATAGGAGCATCAGCATTTTCTATATTTAAATTAATTTTTCGTAGAAATGCTTGTTGGTGTTCGAGGCTAAAATCATAAGCTTCGCTATAAGCAATTATTTCATCTGGAAAAACAAAAAGAGGTGCAAGTAATTCAAACTCTTTTGCGTATCCAGTTGCCACATTTGGAAAGGCTCGTCGTTTATCAATCCTCATGGCAATAAGATTGCCAGGTTCGCCGGGGAAACGATCGCTTCCAGATACAAAACTTTCTGATGTAAAAAAGTCTACACTGGTTGATAAAAACATGGAAAGTCCGTTGTCAGCCTCAGAGTGAGATGCCATCCAGTCACAAGTACGAATCACAGTTTCAGAGTTTAAGTTGTTCATGAGAGGGCGTTCTCTGTCACCCAGTGCCAATCGTCTTTCAGATATATGCAGCATTTTTTCGTCTATCTTAGAAAAATCTCGGTTTAAATAAGGTGCGAGTAAGGCGCGGATTACTTTTCCATTTTCATCCGTCTTAAAAAGTGGTTTTTCTCTAGAGGAAGTTCCACGAAAAACTAGCACGCTATTGTTCAAGTTTGGATGACGAATGCTTTCAATCCAGGTTTTCCAAGTATTGAATTCTGTCGCTTGCATGGTTTCCCACGGCAATACAGTTTCAAGGTAGGTAGCAACTCCCATGCGGTCATTGTTTAAAAGAAGTTCAGCTAATTTAGAAGTAGTTTGTCGATTTGCTTCACGGAATGCAGTCAAATGAGCGCTTTCTATGTTTTTTGCTCTTTCAATGAGATCGAGGAGTGCGATTTTTTCAATATTAAGAGATTGGTTTAAATATCTTCGCGTGCCGGGAAAATCCCTTTCAAAGGTATCACTCACCTGAATTTGCTCAGCCACGGAAACTCGCCAACGTTGTAGTCTGGCTTGGGCCGAAGGATTCTTTTGCTGAGAATTGTAAAAAAGTTCTGCCATTCCTAGAAGCGTAGATTTAGGTCCATAAGTTTCTAAGAGTCCTTGTGCTTCTATCTCAATTCCATTGAGTTCAAGGCATCCGGGACTTCGTATACATCCAAAAAAAACTACATCCAAAAGAAATAATTTAGGGTTTTGAAGGGCTACTAAATCATAACTCAGACGAAAGACGGGTTTTTTATCAATAAACAGGAATTCAAGCTTTGAATGTGAAGGGCTATCTACGAGTTCTAACTCTTGAGTTAAAAACTCTGCTATAGGTTTTTCTTCGCCTTCTTCAAAATGAGTTAGCGGAGCAATGAGATCTCTGCGTATGTCGTGGTTTTGTGCCAGACCTTGCAGAGGCAGTATTCCCAAAACAAAGCTAAACAAGAAACTAGCTGATAATAATGAGCGACGCACAAGAAGCTTCTATCATTTAATGAGATTAAGTATCTCATTAAAATACCTTTCGCCTACTCAACTTTGCTTAAGATCTGGGCAAATTTAAAGATTTAGTGGGTTTATTAGGAATTAATCTTCTAGGCCAGTGCGTTTTTTGAAGTAACTATCAAGGCGCCAGAGAAAAGTTCTAAATCCAATTTCTTTCATTTCTTCATAAGCATCGTCTGCTTGCCAGCCTTCTGCTTCTACTCGATGAAGACCTACCACGAGTCCTGTGCGATCTTGTCCGTGGTAACAATGAATAAGTATAGGATGTTTGCTGGTGTCTGCTAAAAGTTCAAGCGCTTTGTTTACGGTGCGATCTCTAGGATGTTCGGAGGCACTCATAGGAATTGAATAATAACTGATATCTAAATCATCAGCCCATTCGCGTTCGCGTTTGATCGCGTAGTCTTTATTCTCAAGGTTAATGATGGTTTTGATTTTGTAATCTTTTTTGAGCCATTCAAGGCCTTCTTTATTGGGTCTTCCGGAGCGATAGATGCCAGGACTGACTTCTAGAAAACGAGGTACTTCTGCTTCAGCAAAAGCAAGGACGGGAAGAATTAAACTTAAGAAAGCAATTTTTGAAAAGATTCCTTTTTTCATAGGAAAATTCTAAGGCTTTAAATTTAAAAAAAGCTGTCTCTTAAGGATTACTAAAGTCTTGAAGCAGCAATTACATGCCGCCTTGTTTAAGGGCTCTTCGTTCTAAGCGCCAATCGCGAATCAGTGTTAAAAACGAAAAGACCATCGCTAATGCACAACAAATAATCATGGCAATAAATACTCCGCGCCATTGATAGTGATCTGCAATCCAACCCACGCCAGTTCCTGCAAGTGCCGAACCAAAAACATAACCAAAAAACCCAGTAAAGCCTGCCGCTGTTCCTGCAGCTTGTTTAGGAACAAGGTCAAGGGCATGTAAGCCAATAAGCATGACGGGACCATAAATTAAAAAGCCAATTCCAATCAGGGCGGCGTAATCAATCCAAAGTGGACCTTTTTCGTTAAACCAGTAAACAAAAATTCCAATCATGGTGAGTGCCATAAAAAGAATAGTGGCGGGTGCACGCTTACCTTTAAAAACTTTATCTGACATCCAACCACAAAAAATAGTTCCAGGAATTGCAGCGTATTCAAACATCGCCCATGCACGTGAAGACTGTTCAAAGCTAAGTCCTTTTACAGTTTGAAAGTAGGTAGGAATCCAGTCGACTACACCGTAGCGTACAAAATAAACAAACGCATTAGCGATGGCGATGTACCAAAGGTAACGGTTGTTTAGCACATGTTCAAAAAATATTTCTTTAAAGGTAAATACTTCTTTGCTCTCGGGGGAGCTTTCTTCAAGAGCAGATTTTTTAATGGGATTTAATCCACAACTTTCTGGGCGATCTCTCATAAGAAAGAAAACTACAAATGACATAACTAACGCAACAATTGCATTGAGTGTAAATTTACCCGTCCAGTCTCCAAAGAGTTGCAGGCCCCAAAGCGCAAAAGTCGCAACCAAGGCTCCGCCCACATTATGAGCCACATTCCAAAGGCTCATTATGAAGCCACGTTCTTGTAGCGGGAACCAATTCACAACTGATTTTCCGCAGGGAGGCCAACCCATTCCCTGAACCCAACCATTGAGCGCTTGCAAGGTAACAATGAGTGCAAAAGAAGTGTAGAGACTTTTGACTCCCATAAAAAAAGTACAAATAGAGGAGAGTATTAAACCAATCGATAAAAAGTATTTGGGATTAGAGCGATCGGAAACAGAGCCCATTAAAAACTTAGACAATCCATACGTTAGGCTAAGAGCTGTAAGCGCCGTTCCCATGTGAGCTTTAGTGTATTGAGGAAATTCTTTGAGGATATCTGGTATAGCGAGCGAAAGGTTTTTTCGTACTAGGTAATAAGCGGCGTATCCTAAGAAAATACCTGCAAAAACCTGCCACTTAAGGCGATTGTATTCGGGACCTTGCCTGTCAGCGGGCAAGAGGGGAGCGTTGGGGGCAGGTTTTAGGAGGTTTTGCACATCCTAGCCATAAAGCGGCTGAGGGTGTTTTAGCAAGAAATTAAGTCTGTACGGGGGGCTCCAAGAGGATCCCCCTGCATCTATTAGGAAATAAGTTTAAGCGTGATTTTTGAGTAGGGCTTCCATAAGTGTTTTACGGTTTTTGTAGAGTGCAAAAGCAAGCCCAATCATTAAGAGCACGTCTATAAACATTAAGAAGTAGCTTTTCACAAATAACGAAGACATCATTAAATTTCGATCAGCGTTTAAGAGGGAAAGATTGAAGTAAGTATTCACGCCGTGATTGGGAATTTCAATTTTAGCAGGAAGACCTTCGTAGTTTTCGGTGTTTTGGCCAAGCGCTGCGGGGGCCATACCTCTGCCTCCAGCTCCACCGCCAAAGAGGGCTACGGCTTCTTTAGACTTGCTCATTACATTTGTCATAAGTGATTCAGTCGCGTTGCCAGCAGCATCAGAACTATCATAAGCCTCCATTTTTTGAGGAGCCGAAGGGCTGCGTGGAGCACCTGAGGTTTCGTAGTTTCTAGCGTAGTTGTTATTGCCACCAAAATTTATCTGCGAAACAAAGAACATCACTATAAAAAGAGCCGCTAAAGCAAAAGCGGCTTTTTTGTAGCTGAACTCGAAGCTGGTGATTTTATTAAAGAGATCAAGAATGTGTTTTCTAAATCTCCAGATTGTAAGGGCTGTAAGTGAGCAAAGTATGATGAAGGTATAAAATGCTCCAAAAAGTGTCAGTGCAGCTGCAGGAATTACGACAGAAAAAAGAAGCTTTTTGTTTTGAACGTTGTAAAGTTTTTTAAGTGCAAAGAATAAAAGGGCGCCCATGAGTAAAGCAAAGAAAATATTCTTGAGTCTGATTTTAGAAACTAAATCATCGCCAAATTTTCCGGCGACTAGACTCCAAGCGGGGTCATGGCGAAGTGTCAGGCGCGATTCCGATATAACTGCATTAGGTTTTACGAGTTGAGTGCTTGCTACAGTAGCAAGCGTGCGTTCAGGCATATCAGGTTGGTACTGAACCACGACATTGTGTTCTCCTGAGGTCATACTCAAAAGGAGTTGTCCTTTATCGTCTTTGTAAAGCGGGGTTGCTGCTCCGTCTACAGACACGTAGAGAGCTTTTCCAGGAATTGCCAAAGCAATCTCAGGAGTTCCTTGGTTAACTACTTGGTAAGTGGCTTCAACTATGGCTTGTCCATTTCTAGGAACATAGTAAAGATAATCAGCATTCTTAACCGTGTATCCAAGAGCTGCAAAGACTTCTAATTTCTTTGCGCTCCAACTTAAGCTCTCTCTTGGATCAATAAGAAACGCGCGCGCTGAATTGTATTCTTGTGAAATGGAACTCTCATGAGTTGCAATTCTTCTCCAGTTAGTTGTTGGCTGCACTTGCATGAGTGGGTGATTTTGAATCAAAAGGTATTGCTCTTCAGATTTGAGTAAGGGCTTAAAGGTATCGCCATTTAATTTCCCAGTGATGAAAATTGTATGTTCGCCAGTGGGAACATTAATATGAAGTGAAGTGCCTGCTTCCTGGTAACGCAAGTCAGTTGCAATGCGTTCAATCACTTCATTGTTTGAGAGATTAAGAACATACTTTTCAGAAAGACGATTGGGGTTATTTACAGTGAATTGATATTCAAACTTAGAAGTGTCAGGCAAAATAGAAAGCTTGTAGTTGGCCTTGGCGACAACATCAGCCCTAGGTTTTTGTTCGGCATCTTTGGATTTCTCGAGCAAACTCACAAGGCGTCTTTCGGTATTTGCTTCGTCCATGTTGGTTTCGGCGTTCGCTACTTGGCTTTCAAAATACAAGGCATTTAAAATTTGAAGTTTTAAATTTTTGTTTTTGGGTTGGAGTTTACAGGTAATTTGAAAATTCGATTTTTGCGGTAGTAAGGAGTATTGACCAGATTCATAAGAAATCATGCCTGCGCCATTGCATGCTCTTAAGTGACCTTCAAAATTTGCGAGTACAGCTTCTTTTTTCCAAGGAGAAACAGCTTGTCCTCTAAAAGTAATTTGAAAAGTAGATGTTCGATAATCTCCTTTAAGAGAAGTTTCTTCTATCACGGTGATAGGCTGAGTTTTTTGTTTTTCGATAAGCTCAAGATATTTACCCAGAGGAATTTTCACTTCTGATCCAGAAGTCTCTTGGGACCAAGAGATAAAAGTAAAAGTAAGAGCTACTATAAGACATAGAATTTTTTTCAAAGAAAAATCCCCCCACAACAGAATAAGGGCATGTCCTTAAGACGTCAGCGTTCTCTTGCGAGGATTGGTGTAAGCTTTTTGACGATTCTATTAGTTACAGCTTAATTCAGCATTTTGAAGGCGCTTAAGGAAATTTGTATAAGGTTCTTTTTCATTTAGTCGAAGTTTCTTACACTCCGTTCCTTGAGGGTTTATAAAGAGCAAAGAAGGGAGGCTTATCACTCCAAAATCACTTGCAAGTTTTTCATAAGGTTCCGGGTTGGTCATGTCCACAGTTACGAGTACCCAGTTTTTAGAGGCCATGTAGTCTTCAACTTCTTTACGCTTTAAAACTTCATTTTCAATTTCTATACAGGCTGCACACCAATCAGCGCGAAAATCTACAACTAGCCATTTATCTTTAGGACGATTTTCCCAGCTCACAGAGTGAGTGTTGTGCGAAGAGGCAGTGGTTTTTTTAACAAAGAGTTTGTAGGCAGGAACCAAGAAAAAGAAAGAAGAACCAATCAGTAAAAGACTGCCCGCATATTTAGCAATGGGTGAATATTTTCCAAGCTGAACACGTTTGTGCATTCTAAAATAAAAATGCCCCAGAATTAAAAAAGGCAAGGCGAGTCCTAATCCAAAAATACTTAAAGCAATAAAGCCTGCAAGATAACTTTGAGCGTTTCCATTGGGAAGTGCGCTGCTGAGCCAAGCCAAAAGAGCAAGAAGAATGGGGCCTACGCAAGGGCTTGCAACAAGGCCGAGGGTTGCACCCATGAAAAAACTCTTTGTCATGAGTTTTGGGTAGCTTTGTGGTTTGTTGTCAGTGTCAGGGGTGCCTGTAAGCTTCAAAAGCAAGTTAGCAAAAGGAAAGGGAATCAATCCTGAAAACATGAGACCTGCGAAGAATGTTAAAAGACCTACAATAAGTAAGTAATAAGCATTTTGAGTAAGGGCACCAAATATTCCGCCCGTTGCTGCAGATATCAAACCATTTACAGCGAAGAATAAAATAATACCTGCGCCATAGCTCAATGTTAGTCCAAAAGCCTTTTCGTTATTTTTGTGAGACCAGCGTGCGAATATTCCCAAAGTGAGTGGGAAAAGTGGAAGTACGCATGGCGATATAGCTGTGATTAAACCCGCAAAAAATAGAATCAAAAGAGCTTTAAAGGATAGAATGCCACCGCTGCTTTCAAAAATATCTCGAATTTTAGCAGCAAGGCTAGATTCGGTGGAGACTTCAAGCGTGGGGCCTTCTAAAGAAGTTCCAGCGGATATTGCAGGAATTTGTTTAATGGGAATAGAGACTTTTACTGGCAAAAGACAATTTTCTTTTGAACAGGCTTGGAGAGTGATCACAAGATTTTTAAGTTCTGCAGGGGAATTTACTTTATGTGTAGTCTCATAAAGGAAAGTGTTTTGATCTCTATAAAAATCTTTGAACTTTTTGCTAACAGGATCAATGCCTTTAATGGCATCGCTTGCTTTAATAAGTTTAAGTTCATAGTTTTCACTCTCAACTTTAAAATTATCTTTGTAAGCAAAATAGCCATTGCGGGTTTCAAGAAGTATTTCGAGAGAGTTCTTTTCAAGAGTGGCTCCAAGAGAAAAAGCTTTTTGATAAAGTGGGGGAAGCTCAGAGTAATTTTTAACTGGCTGAGCATTTAAGGGAGTTAAACTTATAAATAATGCTAAGAATGAGAAGCTAAGGGTAAAAAAAAAGCGCAATCCTAATGAACTTGCTTTCATGCGAGCGGCCATTTTCTTAGAATATCAAAGAAGTGTTCAAACTCTGTATACGGTTGCTGTGCAGCTTCACAAATTTTTGGAAGTTTTTCTGTAGCAAATAGCAAATCGACATGACCCATAAAGGTTCTGTCACTGCCCCCATTGCCCATAGCCATAACTTTAGATCGGTGTTTTTGAGCGAGTTCTTGAGCCCAGCGACCTTTGTGTAAAGGTTCGGGTTCAGAAAGTATTTTA
>CAZIFW010000053.1:0-17152 GCA_964538275.1 uncultured Bacteriovoracaceae bacterium | reverse complement strand
GCGGAACATTTAGACGATGACTACCCGCTTCCCACCATTAACGTTTAAGAACCTACTGAACGAAGTGAAGAAATGCTTTTTATTATTTATTTGCGCAGTTATTGGGAACGAGAACCGAGAGCAGGCGCCACGAAGTGGTGAGCGAGGCGGGCAGCCGAGCGAAAGGCTGCGATGTGGTCAGGCGGAGGACTTGTATGACAAGTCCGAGCGCTTGACTTCGAGTCCCGTTGGCTCCGCCGTTTACACCCCAGTTAAAATTTACAAATATTGCCTTAGGTTATGTTTACTGCGCACTATCAGGTGCAAGAGCTGCGTTTGCGACTTCTTCGTCTTGTGCGGAAGTTGCGCCGCTGACTCCAATAGCACCAACTAGCACTCCGCCTTCAACGATAGGCACACCACCCGCGACTGCTACGATATCATCAACCGTTAAGAGATCCGGACGAGAATTTGTAAGTAAGCTTGCTGCGAAGGCGCTTGTTGGACGATTGAACTTCGCAGAGGAGATCGCTTTTTTTTGAGAGACCACAACGCTTCCCGAGTACGCGGAATCCGCTCGTTGAAAATATACGAGTGTCCCTTCTGCATTTACAATCGCAACACTGATCTTCCAAGATTTTCCTTCGGCATATGCTTGAGCTTTGGTGGCAATCTTCTTCGCTTGATTTAAGTCCAAAGCAAACACATCAGTGCTTGAAAAAAATGCACCTAAGAAAAAAACGTTTAAGAGTTTCTTACTGTTTTTCATAGCGGTGATTCCGCCACGAACAAAATAGACAAGAAACTTCATTCACTGACTACTTTCCAAGTATTGCGTCAGCTTTGTGATAAGCCCATAGCCAACCGGACAAACGATGCGTCTTCCTAAAATCCGTGCAATACGAATCATGCTTTTTTATGTGCAGAGACTTCAATTTGTGTAAATGATTTCGGGCTGCGCAAGTTGGTGCTTCGACGGTTTGGGTGGGCTTACAGGTGTTCGCCTCGGGGCGAGCTCTGGTGTGCCGCCACTCTGTTGAGTTAGGCGTTGTATTTTTTCATAATCTACAAAGGTAGGCACAACAGCGACCGAAGAAAAATCTTTTAAATCTTTAAAGAGTGCAATGTTGGTACTTTTCATGAGCGATGTTTTGGCATCAAATACAATATTCGTAGTCAGATCATTGGGAGCATTCGGATCGGTAACTTCAAATACTGTGTCACCTTGAGCATTCGTTAAAACTTTCTTTATACTTACGGCGTGTTTTAAGTCACTACCGCCGGGACCTCCGCCAAAGCCTACGAGGGAAATTATGCCAATAGATTTTTTTTGGCTGCTTTGTAAAACTTGTAGCTGTTCTTTAAATTTTTCAAGATTGCTACGATTCAGGGGTTCAATAAATTGCTGAGGAGTGAGTCCCTTGGTCATTTGATTTGCGCGCATATTTGCACCGTAAAAAGTATCGTAAACTTCTTTGAAGGCTGGATTGTTGATCAAATGCGGATTGCCTGTAGCTTGCATGCGTTGGAGGTGATCACGGATTACGACTAAACTCGGTGACCGGCTATTCTGCGAGACCTCCCATAATTCATCGCCCGTGAGTAAAGCTGTATTCAGTGTGCCATTGAGCATGCTCGCCTGTTGTTCCAAGCTTCGTGTGAGGTGCGGGTTGTTAGGGCTACTCAGAGATCTTATATTTGCGGCGTCGAGAGTGACGGGTAAACCTTGGCTTAATTGCCAAATCTTATTGGAGAGCGACTGCGGCGTTTCCGAACTGCGGCCGGTATTGACCGGATTCCAAGTTACGAGATCACTCGCAAGTAACCCGTTCATGAAACTTACCCCCAAACAGGCACCCATTTGTGCGTCATCAGAATAGTTGCGAATGGATAACCCAACTTGTGGCTGACTCTGAAAGCTATATTCGAAAGCAAAACCTGTTAGACTACAGAACGAAGTCCAAGAAATGAACAGGTAAGTCTTCATTTACATTTTCTCATTTAGTTTTTAATGCAAGTGAAGAAGAATCTTGAGTTAACAAGTCCCTCGCATGAGCCGCTACCACACATACCTGTCCACACAATAGTCCAACCGGCAGGACAACTGCATCCAATATGGCAAGGATAAGGAGCAGACATCCCACAATCTTTTACTGTATGATCGAAAAATGCTGGAGCAAACGTTGTAGCAGTCTCGTGCATTCCACCCCAGTTATTCGAACAGTAACCTCGAGTAGTACCGGATGGAACAGGAGGAGCAGTACGGCACTTTGGACTTCCGTCTTCATTCTCACCAATCATAATCTCATCATCTTTACAGAGAACAGTGTTCGCTGGAGCTCTTACAGGAATTTGGCATTTTGCACTTCCATCTGTGTTAATTCCCACAACAACTTCACCCGCTTTGCACAATGATGCCACGGTAGCGCTTTTACAAACAAACTCGCTTCCGTCGTAACTCAATTTTTGGGAATCAAGACAACTCGGAAGTTTTTGACAAACAGAATCGAAACTAGACCCAGAACTTAGGGATAAGCCAATTTGTACTTCGCCATCTTTACAAGAAGATTGCAGATCCGAACAAATTGGTTTTCCGCTTCCAGAATAATAACCGAGAAATACTTTTCCAGTTTCACAAAGAGATTGTTGCGCACACTCTAACTCACCAGAGCTAGCACTCATCGAAAGCGTTCCCTTTTCACAAGGTGGAATCGTTTTACATTGCGCCACTCCATCACTACCATAACCAACTAAAAAACTTTTAGGAGGACACACTATATCAGTTGCACTTTGTGCCTTAACGCAATTAGGTACACCGTTTGCCAGATACCCTACTTTGAAACTTCCAACTGGACACATTCCACCACCTGTTGAAGGAACACTCCACTCGCTACCAACATCAATTGTAAAATACTGAGTTCTCTGTGGGGGACTGCTCGCAAGAGAGCGAATAGGTTGTAATTTAACAACAAAGCGAACGTTCCCTGGGTTGCTTTTAGTGTCGTCGTTAGTACGGAAGAAATATCCAACAGACTTAAATGAGCAATTATTATTTTGTCTATTGGGTACACAAGGTCGACTATCGACATCAAAAAACATTGGATCTTGCTCGGTGCCCGCTATTTTCTCACCCATTATATCCACGATAGGTGCACTCACAACTTTTAATTGAGATCCCGCAAGTCTCTGCAGTTCAGAATCGTTAGTTAAAATTGATCCATCTACTGATGGACACTCGAAGTTACTACTAATGGCACCGGAATCGGGAAGACAGGCGGCATAGATTTCGCCGGTGCTCACAGAGCTACGCATTCTTGCTAGCCATGAATCCAAATTTCTAACCATAGAACTAGTCTTGCTTCTGATTTCGAGAACTGCAGAAGTTTGTCTTGTTGAACGATTGAGACCAGCTACCTGGCTGAAAAGTCCAGCGACGATCCCAATACTTATAGAAGTTATACCGAGCACTACAACAATTTCGATCAAGCTGAATCCTGACGATGTAAAACGACGTTCCGCTAATCCCATTCATCTATTTTAAGCTATTTAGGTATTAGCGATTATTAAGAATGAGTTAAAGCAATAGCTCTCTTAATCGTAATTTTTGAATCTTCACTTCTATCTAAGTGTGACTTATGGCTGGAATCTTAAAGTTAATTTGCTTACAGTTTTGTTTCAAGTTTGAGTGTGCTTAAAATTATTATTCTTCAAACTCAGCATCCTCTTCGTCACTATCACTGCTTTGACTGGATTCACTGCTACTAGAGCCTTCGCCTCTTAAACATTTTCCGTAATTTTGTCTTGAATAATCTAGACCCGAATCCTTAAGCGCAATTTCAAAGTGCCAGCCATTGGGACAAGTAGGTGGAACTGTAATGAGCTGATGACCATTTCCATCCCCCTGGCAGCCATCATTAAAACAAACGCAAGTGACATAACCGCCTGAAGACTGGAGGCTATAATTTTTTGGACACTTCGCGATTGAAGCTTGAGCGTATTGACCAGTTGTTAAACACAAAAGAAGTTTAAAAAATAGCGCACATGACTTCCTCATAATATTAAGATTTTATCTCTAAATCTCACTAAGTAATTGTTAATAATTCGTTAACAATTCATTTTTCGTAGGATTTCTTTGATTTAATTGAGACTCTATTAAGATGAGGTACGTACATCTTTTTGTGTTTTTGATGCCTCTATCTTTAATGGGATGTAAAACACAATTTGGAAACGGCATTAAAGCTTCAAATCAAAGTCAAAATCAAATTGATGGTGATAACAATAACATCGAGAATCCTCCTGCTGACAATAACGACGGAATCACTCAGGTTCCTAAAAACACTCAAAGCTCCCAACAGCCAAAATGCAATCTTACAGCAACCCCTTCTACAGTAGCATGGGGAAATCCCATAACTCTCAGCTGGAGTAGCACAAATGCGAACTCAGCTTCTTTAAATCACAATATCGGAAGCGTTCCTCTGAGCAGCTCTAAAACTGCGCTAACTCTTGTGAATGGAACTCAATATAAAATGTCCGTTACAGGACCAAATGGTAGCACTACTTGTTCCACAACCGTGACTGTTGTTCAACAACCTCCGCCACTTACTACAGTGATCGACACAAACTTATTGGGACTTCCTCCTTTAAATTACGTTCAAGGCCCTATCGTCATAGACGGACAAAGTGGTGTGGTGATTTCAGGACAAGCCATCTACAATCACAATGGACCTTGTTTGATTATTCGCAACTCCAGCAACATTACCATCACACAAAATCAATTTTTTGAATGCGGAACAAATTATGCTTCTCCTGATGGAGCTATTCTTCAAGTGCTAAACAGTTCATATATCAGTGTGGATCACAATTTTTTCAGTAACGGTGGTCCCAATTCTTTGGCCGTACTGGGGCAAAACAATGCACACGTGAATGTTTCATATAATCAATTTTATAATGTAGCCGGTGGAGTTTCTCTCTGGGGAGGAACAGCGCAAAATGTAACCTATAACCGATTTCAAAATATGTTTCCGCGCGCGGGATCATTGTCTGGTTTCATTCAGTTCGTTCAAGCCTATGGTGGACTCAACACCATCGCTTGCAACACTGGCTCGAACGAGCCGAGTGTCGTTCCGCAAACGGGCGATCTTATAAATATTTACATGTCGAATGGAGTACCCCATAGCCCCATTCAAGTTTACGGCAACAAACTCATTGGAACAGGAACTAATCTCGATGGCCCTGGCCTCGCATCTGCAGGAATTCAAACAGGCGATGGAAGCTTTTCCTCGCACATCAATGTATTTTTTAACCAGATTGTGAACCTTGATGCTGCCATTGGAGTATCTGGTGGCGACACCATTGAAGTTTCAAACAACCGAATCTACTCAGGTGGACGCATGGGTTATTACACTTCTGGAATTGGGGTTGTAAACTTTTACGGCGTTCCTAATCAAGTCTGGACCAAGCCTGGCGCTTTTTGCCGAAACGTAAATCTCAAGAATAATAGTATCAGTATGGGCTCAGATTCTCAGTCGCGCGCCTACATGGTGGACTTTTCCAACATTAACAATTGGCCAAATTGCGAAAACGTTGTGAGTACCAACAACGATCTCAACGCCATTCTTGATACCTCTATAGTAAATGGAAATCCTGCGCCTGGTTGCTCACAACCATAACATAGATCGTGCACTAACTACTGACTAAGAATTGTGCAATTTTACTGCCAACGCTGGCTAAACGCTGCGTTACTTTTAATCTCAGTATCAACCAAGTTCGTTTAGTCGTGAACTCAGACTCGGAACTCGCAAGGCAGGTAGACATAGTTGGCTTCTCCGTTAGACTGAAGACTAGATGCTCAACACGCAAATACTCACCCTCACCTTGCTTACTATAACGACACTCGCCCTCTTTTCATGCAGCCGCTCTTCATCTTCGACAATGGCGATATGATTTTATCCAGAGACTTGTGATGAGCAGCAAAATTATTTGATTGAATCCGGCGAGAGTGCGCCGAATGGAACTTACACACTTTACGTTGAAGGTGATTCACAAAAGCCGTGGAACGCGTACTGTCACCAAATGAATCTCGTCACTCCACTGGAATACCTTACGGTTGTTGAAAATGATAATTTTTCAAGCATTAGCGACGGCACTTCCATAACGCTGACTAACTTTCGTCGTTATAGGATTGACCCTGTTTCCTTACAAATCGATTTGTTAAATGATGAATTCGCTACGACCGATGAAAACACTCCGGTGGTACCCGATGGGCGCGCTCACATTCCTGCTGGCTGGGCGCAATTTAGTAGTCCTTCAAATGGTGACGGTCCCGCTGCGAGTTCGCAAATAAATTTTGAAAGCACTGGATTTGCATTCGCCGAATCTGTCCTTCTTGGCAATTTTTTTTGCACCACGGATACTGGCGGAGATAGTTCGGGTTCGGATGTGACGGTAGCCGTTGATCTAACATCAGTACTTCTCAGCGCAATCAATTCGAATGCAACTGAGCTAACGAAGACAGTTGCTGACTGTGACAACCTTTCACCGGCTGATCAACCTGGCACCACCGAATATGTAACGGCAACAATACCACTGCAATATATCGGCAACTAAAAAACTTCGTCTATTACTTCACAAACAACTGGATAAGAATCATTAGGATCTTCTGTGCTGATTGCTTCATTAGTTGCAGTGACATCGTAACCATTGTGACGAACTGTGTATCTTGCCCAGCTGTTGGGGTTATCGTCGCCTCGATACGTAATAGAGAATGCTTCTCCGTTATTTAACGCGCCTGACACATCAATGTAGTTCGGGGACACACGTGCCCAAGCTTGGTTGTAAAAAGAACTACGTGCGCCAGCTTGTACAAAAGCTTCGCCCGACAAACCATTGCTTGTGCTAGCTCCACCATTAACACGCATGGGAATGCTACGAACCACGGGTTGCCCCAATTCATTTGCAATACGATATTCAAGAGTTGTCTCACACACATATGCAGGATCTGCCCACGCAGCTGCGCCCACTAAAGATAAAGCAACAAGAGACTGTTTCAGATTAGATTTTTTCATATACACCTCCTAGAGACACTCTTTGTTTAGAGGCGTTATTGAGATAGAGCACGCAAGATGGGTGTCAGCATCACAGGAAAGTGTCAGTGATTGTCATACGTTTGTGATCAAGCTTGATTCGTAAACTTGAACGAGCCCAAGCTGAATCAATGCAATTTCTCCATTAGTTGGAGATCACAATTGAAGTCTATATTGTTTATGCGGGGCATTGATATTTATTTATCAAAGCTTCTTTAATAGACAAAAATCCCTATTGTTCAATCTAAGAACCTAAGGCGATAATAAGAATCGATGGATCAATCAGAGAAGATCATACAAATTTCGGCCAGTGATGAAGCAATCTATGCTCTCAGCTCTGAGGGCAAACTCTACATGGGCATTCATGGCAGTAGCGGTTTTGAGTGGCGTAAGTTACCTAACATGAACCCAGAAAAGATGGGTAAAGTGCTCGCAAAAGGTGGTAACGATGAAGAAGAAGGAGCTACTCCTGTATTTTCTGGCAACGTTGCAGAACTTGTAACCGCTACCATTATTCGCGACGAAAAACCTGAAGAGAAAGCTCCTGCACCAGAAGCTCCAAAAAAATAATTAAACTCTATAAAGTTAAACCCACTAGTTGATTTTTATAAGTTCAACATCAAACACAAGCGTTGAATTAGCAGGAATCAATCCGTTGCCAACATCACGAGAACCGTATCCTAGCTCAGGAGAAACAGTTAATTGGCGTTGTTCTCCAACTTTCATTCCTTCTACTCCAATATCCCATCCTTGAATTACGTCGCCGGCTCCAAGTTCAAATGTAAAAGGATTTTTTCTGTCTCGTGAAGAATCAAATTTTTTACCGTTCGTAAGGCGGCCTGTGTAATGAACCGTAGCCTTTTGTCCTTTTTTAATAGAAATCCCCTTCCCTGCCTTAACTGTTTTAATCCAAGATCTATCGGTAGCGGCATTTTTTGCAATATCTTCAGGTGAAGCTTGATTTACAATCTTATCAATATCTCCGGAGGGATCACTTTGGATTGTGCTACTTCCGCAAGAGTTCATAAGAAAAACGAGAGACATTAAGAAAGCAAGATTCTTCATATGTTTAAACTAACCGTAATGTGTATCGAAGAAAATCACTCTTCTAAAAATTTAGATAATTTAAATTCCTCTTTATCTCCATACAATCGTATGGCAATATTGTTTTATGAACACACTCAGTAAAGAATTCATCGCAGAAACAAAAAAAGAGATTCAACGCCTTGAAGGCTTTGTGCGCAGTTATCAAGCTCGTATCGAAGCCCTTCAGGATTTGTTGAGTGACAATTCAAATAATGAAGCAGCTCCAAAGAAATCGAGCAGCCGCAAAAAAACATCCAAGTCACGCTACGCTCAAGTTCCAGAGTCAGAAGAAGGCGTAGCTGCAAACGCATAAAAACTTCAACATTCTCACTAAAAATCTGAGAGTACTTTAGGGGGGAATGCTGCTCTTAAGGCATTGAGTATTGCAAAGACATCAATTATTTCTTGAAAAATTGCTCCATTCACTGGAGACAAAAATCCATAAGCAGCGAAAAGCATTCCCACTAAACTCAGCGCCATACCCCCAATCGCACTTTGAAGTACTATTTTATACATGCGCTGACTAATGTGCATAAACTCATCTACTCGTTTTAAATTGTTATCCATTATCACCACACCAGCAGCTTCGCTTGTTACTTCACTATTATGACCAATAGCCATACCCACAGTTGCGGCCATCATTGCAGGAGCATCATTAATTCCATCTCCAAGGTAAAGAGTTTTAGCCTTAGCAGTTTCTTCTCTGACCAAAATTAATTTTTCTTCAGGAGTTCTTTCAGCAAAAACTTTTTCAACCCCAACTTGTTTAGCCAAATAACGCACTTCCGACTCACGATCGCCCGATATAATTAAGGTATGCATAAAACTATGCTTGGGTCCCAAGTGAGCAAGAAAGGATTTACTTTCTGCTCGAGGAGCATCTCGAAAACGAAAAGTAGCTGCATATTTTTTATTCACTAAGACAATGCACTCCAGTCCACTGCTAAGAGGAGCTAAAAGTGAAAGTTCACTGAAATTCATCTTAGCCAATTTACTTCGACTCGTTATTTGAAGCTCTCGTCCGTTCACAGTCGCCTGCATTCCCTGCCCAGGTGGTTCATTCACTTGCGTGGCTTCACTCAATACAAGTTTGTAGTCGTTCGCTTTTTTTAATATGGCTTTAGAAAGTGGATGCTTGGAATACCGCTCAACGCTTGCAACGAGTGCCAAAACTTCTTTCTCATCAAAACCTGGCCCAAGCAAAACTTCTTCCAATTTAGGCTCTCCATAAGTAAGAGTTCCTGTTTTATCAAAAATTGCTGTGCGACATTGCGAAATTTGCTCCAGCACTATTGGGTTCTTAACTATGATAGATCTTTTTGCTGCGAGAGAAATAGATCCCATTATCGCAATGGGAATTGCTATCAGAAGTGGACAAGGAGTTGCCACCACAAGCACGGCCAAAAAACGAAGTGGATCCCCGCTTATAACCCAAGCAATGAGCGCTACTAAAACTGCAAAAGGCGTATAGTAAGCACCAATTTGATCACCCACTCTTCGCAATTGCGGGCGCCTTTGTTCTGACTCCTGCATGACGCGAACAATTTTTTCATAGCGCGAGTCAACTGCAGTGTGTGTAGCCCGAATACTCAAGGCAGACGCTCCGTTGATAGCTCCGGATATAACCGTTGAGCCAAATGTTTTACTTACTTCAAATGGCTCTCCTGTAAGATAGGATTCGTTCATTGACCCATGACCTTCATGAACAATTCCATCTACGGGGCATACTTCATGAGGATAGACAAGAAGCACATCTCCCACTCGTACATCAGTTAAAGGGATTTCTTCTATTTCAGCCCCCTGCTTTCTATGAGCCAATGATGGCATTCGACTCGCGAGAGCCTTTAAGACTGAAGATGCTTTGGCTAATGCATATTCCTCTAAAGTTTCACCACCAGCCAACATGAGTACAACAATGGATCCAGCAAGATACTCTCCAAGTAAGACAGATGTAATAATCGAAATACCGGCAAGTAGATCTGAGCCAAATTCCTTTTTTAAAATCTTACGAAGAAGTCCGTATAAAAGAGGAATTCCACCAAGGATTAAAACCAAATAGAGTGGCAAATTTACACTCAAAGGGTTCAATTCAAAAACAAATCGTAAAATAACATGTAACAAAATTCCAAAGAGTGCACCAATTGCTATTACAAAATTACGATGCAATAAAATCATAGTTTGAAGCCTATATTACAAACATACGATCCATCGATGAAATTCGCTCAGTGCTACTAGAGATTAATGGAACAGAATCCCAATTGCCCTGCTTTGACTTAAAAAAATGAGAACACCTAGCCCCACAAGCACTCCCTTTAACAACTGCTTCTGCTTAGGTGTTGTTAAATATCGAATTTTAAGTCCTGTGTAGAACAGATAAAGGGCAAGAAAAAAATATACCAAGTTAAGCAACGCACCTAACTTGGCTCCAATGACTAATATTAAGAGCGCAGAGAACAGTCCCCCTAGCCAAAGCGGAAGATAACAAAGAAAATAAAACTCCCACCACTCATCAGCTATTAATTCTTTTTTCAATTCATACTGAACCCACAATAAAAGTAAAAACCCTGATCCAAAAAAAATAGCTAATGAATACAAAATGCCACTTGGGACCAAAAACAAATACTGAAAAGTTAGAAATACTTGAGGCACGAGCATGCCCGCTAATACAAGACTGCAAAGTGTTGCTGCAACAGAAAGCGTTAAGACCCATACAATGATTGTCTTTAATCCTAGGTTATGAGTTTCTAGAATTGCTTTGTGCAATCGCGGAACTTGCCCCTTTAAAAATGGAAAAAGTTGTTTAATTTCTAAAAGCAAAGACTGTGTGTTTTGATTCATACCCATGGCCCTGCAAAATTAGGGCCACGAGGTACTAAATAATATGAATATTAAAATTTAATTTTCTAATGGCGCAGCTGGTACCTGCGGAGGAACAGGATCAATCATTTCTGTTTTAGCCGGTGTTCCATAGTTTTGAAGAGTCCATCCAACTAAAAAACTAAGAAGCACAATAAATGCAATTATGCCCATTATTAACTTGTGTCTTCTTACGAGTGTGTTGCTTTCGGTGGGTTGTTTAGACGCGCTACTCATAGATAAACTTATAGCATAAATTAATTACATATAACCCAAGCTTCCATTGCTTCGTTTAATGGATAAGATGTTTCTATGCTCTTAATTATGCTTGGTATCGCACTCATTGTAGCGGGTGTTGTGGGATTAAATAATCAGGAAAAAATTTTAGAGCAGCTTCGCAGAGCCTCAGGTACCTTACTGGCTTATATTAAAGACGAAGCTACAGGAAAGTTTTATGCACTTGTGGGATTTAGCCACAACACAGACAAACACTTTTTCAAAAATGCTACTCCTTTTAGCTTTCCCGAGCATGCTTTGGGTAGCCAGCAACGTGTTTTTTACGAAGCACCGGCAGTGCCAGAAGTTTTTGGCACACCCCTGAAAGCAACCTTGCAACATAGTGAGCAAAACACACATACACCACGCATCTTGATAGCCCTCGGACTTTTTTTCGTATTGCTATTCTCTGAACTGAGTGGAATTTACTTTCTCTTTGTACTCTTTGCCGCAGCTCTTTATTTTTACTTTAGTCGCAGCAACAATGCTCTTCATGTACCTCGTGGTCCCTTAGGAGAAATGGATAAAAGCTACCTACATTTCTATCCTGTAAGCGATACTTTTAACGAAGAAAAACTCGCTAAGTTTAAACAACTAGACCTCAACACCATTAACCGAGCACGTGAAAACTGGCACAATCAACAACGCTCTAAAGGACTTGTCTTGCTCGCATTTACAGTTTTGTGCATAGTTTGCATGGACTTTTCAGTCTTTAATCAGCCCGAAGCGATTAAAGCACCCAAAGAAGAAAAAGCACTGAGTATTTCTCAGGTTTTAGATGCTGGATCTGTATCTGCTGCAAGCGACAACATTGCCGAAGCAAAAGAATTTGTTTCAAGATATTGTTTTTCGTTTCAATCAGAAAGCTGTTACTACACATATAAAGTTTTAGATGACGCTGAAACAACAACTCTTTTAGATCGTCTTATAAATTTTGCTATTCTCAACATTGCCCTGATTTCCTTAGGATTTGCATTAATTTTTCTTTTTTCACAAAAGATTTTTGCAAAATACGATTCCGTACCAGTTGCAAAAAAAGACTTAGGGACTTGAGTTTAACCCCAAGTCCCTGAGTCCTACTAATTTTTTTAAAGCTGAATCTAAATTCTTCGTTCTACAGTTGAACTTGACTTAGATTTTACTTCGCTCTCAGTATCAATATTTTCAGCGCCGCTCATCTCTAAGATTTCTTTAGCGCGCTTTTCGTAATCTGAGTTTTCTACATGAACAGAAAGCAAAATGCCTCCGTCTTTTACATAAGACTCATATCGTTTTGCTTCGTATTCAGGAACTCCCATACCAATGAGAGCGCCCGTTACGCCGCCAACTGTACCGCCCACACCTGCTCCCGCGATAGCAGCAACTATAGGGCCGGCAGCTACGAAGGGACCGATACCAGGAATGGCTAAGGCACCTACGCCGATTAACCAACCAAGACCTCCACCTAAGACTGCACCACTGGCCGCACCCGTAGCTGCACCTTCAGGAGCTTTGGTTGCTTTTTCGTGGGCAAAATCGTTTGTTGCCGAATTGCTTGGCAGCAAAACAGATACGTCAGAGTTACGGAAACCATTTGTCTTCAAATGATCCACCGCTGCTTCTACTGCTCCACGAGTTTTATAGATACCGAATACTGCTTTGTTAAATTTTTTATCGTTGTTCATATACTTATTCCTTCTTTTTATAGATCAATTGTTTAAGGTTATTTAACCTGAATATTGTTGTTAATTTTGTTTGGGCTCTTCACATGTGCCTGAGCAATGGTATAAATCTTTTCTTTTTCAGATGAACTATCCACTGGACCATGAAGAGTTACATCGCCATTCATTGTGATAATTTTTATGTTCTTTGCAGAAACAGATAAATCACTTGCGCTTATGTCTTTTCTAATAAGTCTCGTAATTTCTACATCTCGCTCCGAACCCATTGCTTGATCTTGAGCCGTAAGAGTTTTGCCACTGGCATCTCTCTCATTCACCTTAGAATTATCAGGTCTAACATTTTGTACTGAAGTGGAAGTTGTTGCCATCATTGGCAATGTTCCAAGAAAACTTAAATAAACTAATCTTTGTAGTACTTTTTTTGTTTGATAATATTTCATATAATTATCTCCTCGGTTTAAGTAGAGCAATTTGCATGCCAGACCTTTAAATTTACTGCTGAAAAGCTGTGCGCTCATTTTATGAGCAGGCGACAATCTCAAAATTATCTAAATTAATTTAAAATTGATCTAGGGATTTAATATTAACATCCTGAGTTAATGATTTATTACCCAACATAAATAAAATATGGGGCAAATCTCCTTTTCCCACACATTTCAACCCTTTAAGTCTCTTTGTTAAAATTGAATAAAGATTGTTCCCAATAGAAAATTAATCCTGTGCACTGTAATTAAGACGTAGGATTAAGACATGAAGACTTCGCGCATGCGCTCATCTTCTTTTTATAAACTGCACTCAAGCAATCCTTTATATGGATTTGCGATGACCGAAATCATCATGGCGCTTTTTGCGGTAGGTATCGCAGCCTTCTTAATTGCTGGACTCATGAAACAGCTTTCCATGCTCGGCAATAAATCAAATCAAACCGGGGTTGTTTTTGAATTTAGAAACAAAGTAAATGCGATATCTAAAAATCCTGAAGAATGGCTTAATAAAATGCGCGCAGCATATAGTGATTACGCATCTTGTATACCAGATGCAGCGAGCGTAAGCAGCAATTACAAGTGTCCCAATATTTATCCAAATATCAAAGATGAAGATTCACTCTTAGAAAAAGCTGCTGGTCCCCATTTACATGTAGCGTCCAGTCCGATGATAGATTTATTAGGCGAATCATTAGCTGGCTCTTTAGAAAACCCATTATACTTGGATTCTAACGGTCGCACTTGTACTGCAGAAAATCCTGCTGCAACTTGTCCTTTAATCTCTACTGGATTTTTTTTACGTAGCAATAATGCTACCGATCAAAACCCTGGGAATGTTAGATTTATCGTTAAACTTCAGCGCAATCTTTCTGCGCTCGCCAAGAATCCTTCGCTTGGAGTGATGAAGCCCGAATATCTAAGCATTGAACTTGGAGCTGCTTGGAGCAATAGTTCCAGAAAAACTCCTAAGGGTACTATTAAAGTTGGTTACTTAGCAGATGGAACTCCTCGATTTTTGAACCCACTTCACTCCTGTAGCAACGGACAAATTTACATAGGCTCTGGAGCTGATGGCTCAGCAATTTGCAAAAATTTACCTTCATGTCCAAGTGGCCAAAACGCATCTATTGGAACGGATGGAAACATAGAGTGCTCCAGTAAAACTAACCCATGTCCTACAAGCCAAGTATTTTTGGGTTTCTATTCAGGAAGTGGTCAACCTATGTGTACGGGGATCACTTCTAGTTGCTCGGCTCCATCTGTCCAAATGGGCCTTAGCTCGGAAGGTAATGCAATCTGTAAAGAAGTTCCTACCTCATGTACTCCTGAACAAAAAATCAGTTACAACGGACTCAACTTTAGCTGCGTTGATGACGTGCTTGGAAAAAGTTGTGCAGAGGGTGAACTTATGACAGGAGTAGATGCCTCTGGCCAACCCATATGTAAGGAAGAGAAAACAACTCTTAAATCTACAAAGCTTGACTGCGGCGAGGGACAATACGTTAGCGGCATCGAAAGTGACGGAAGCGTAAAATGTGCCGATCTTGTTGTCTACAATCCTCCCCTTCGTAGCTGTGATGATGGATTTTATGTAGCGGGTTTCGACAGCGATGGCACTATGCTTTGCAAACCTCTTCCAACTGCCGAAGCTACAATAGATAATCCAGAAGCATCAAAATGCGGAGCTGGCAGCAATTGGATAAATAAAAAATGTTACGCTCTCAATAAAGAGATCGACGGCGGCCGTGGCTATAGATTTTCAGTCAGTAACAATTATCTAACAGACATGGCTTATTGTAGCAGTCGCTCAACTCTTTGCTACCAAAGAGGTGGATCTGTCTCAGACATAGACACTACAGATAATTATGTAAAGGTTGAGTATTGCTCATCACGTTGGGGGACAGGAAAAAACGTAACCCCTGCTAGCAAACGGGGTACCTGCAAAGAATGGACAGAGGTCACAGTAAGAAGCAGACATCATTCTTGTACTTGCAACTAGTAGTTTCGTAGTGACAGTACGCCCTCTAAAGCGTACTGTACTTAAACCATGAGCTGCACTCAGTGCCAAAAAGGCAAAATAGTTTCTGAATGCGGTTTATGCCAAAGCTCCTTGTGTAAGAACTGTCGACATGCACTTAATCCCAAAGACTTCTCACTGCTCGAAAAAATTCCCGTAGAATTTACGCATGCGGCTTACTGTGGCGCGTGCTTTGATCAAAAAGTCTCCCCTGCCCTACTAGAGTATCAACAGTTTGAAGCACAAGCGCAAAACATTTATTTTCAGTCCAACAAATATCGCGGCAATCCACATATTATCAACAAACACACCAAGACTATATCGATTGCAAAATGCGACGACCGCAGACAACTCATCTTAATGCTGGCTTACCAAGCCGCAAAACTTAACTACAATGCAATTATCGCTGCGGATATTCGCAGCAAACGTATTTATGCTGACGGTGGTTATGGCCACTACGAGTGGAGCGGATCGGCTATACCTGCCAATATCAATGGCGCTCTCTTTGAAGCCTCTACTATTTTTTAATAAAAAAAATGAATAACAATGAAGTTCTAAAAAACATTCGCGATATTTTAAAAGCTGACAACAATGCTATAGCCGAAATCCTTGCACTTTCTGACGTAAAAGTTAGTTCTATAGAAGTAGCCTCGTGGTTAAAAAATTCTAATGAGTCTGGTTATGCAGACTTTAGCGATCAAACTCTTGCAACATTTTTGAATGCTCTCATCTACTTTAAACGCGGCAAAGAGGGCGACGACTCAGTTCGCCCCCTAGATTTACCTATCAATAACAATATTGTTCTTAAAAAAATCAGAATTGCATTTAAACTTGAAGAAAAAGATCTTGTTGCTCTTAGCAAAAAAAGTAATTCCACTATTAGCCCAAAAGAATGGAACTATTACTTTCGCAGCCAAGGACATAAAAACTACAAAGAATGCCCGGATGCTTTTTTATTAAGTGTATTTCAAGGCCTTAAACAAGACGCTTCTTAAACCAAGCCGCAAAGCTCTTGCGAGGCTTATTGGCCTCCAACACCTCATGCTCAATTTTGTGGCTCAAAAATACAACTAAGGTTCCCGCTCGGGGTTCTATTTTTTGAATAATTTCCGTATGCATGAGCAGCTCTCCTCCATCTCCCACCTTCCAGTTTTCATTTAAATACAGAATCATCGAAAGCACTCTAGAGTCATCGTCCTTAAAAGCATCCAAATGCTTTTGATATAAAGCGCGCTCAGAGTAAAAAGCGTAATGCCCCTCTATATCCAAAAGACCAAGATAAAGAGCCTGATTGCGCTCTAAGCGTAAAGCTTCGAGTTTAGAAAAAAGCATTACGTGTGCTGGATTAGACGAGTTGGATTCGAGCCAAAGAATTTTGTCACTTCGAACACTTTTGTCCAAAGTTAACTTAAGTTTATTCCCAACAAAAGCATTACTAAAAAGACCACCGTCAAATGAACGATTGTAGTCGATCAAAAGATTTTTAACCTCGTCTGTATTCAAGAAATCTAGCTGCACGGAGTAGCCTTGCTTGGCCAAATCGTGAACAATCAAGTGGAACCAGCAATTTGCATAAAACTGAGACTATATGACACTTATGAAAAAGCAATGAAGAGTGCTTTTTTTTCTAAAATTCGCGTACACTAGAAACCGAGGAGAATTTATGAACTTTAAACTTGGTTTTTCATTAACCGCTATTGCACTTTTAGC
>CAZIFW010000052.1:0-17199 GCA_964538275.1 uncultured Bacteriovoracaceae bacterium | reverse complement strand
CTTCTTCGCAAACAGTGTGTAAATTAAACTTTGCGAGATCGGCTTTGATTTTGAGGAAATTCTCTCCTCCGGGCGCGCGAACCTTTAACCATTCAGGCTTTGGATGCTTGCTTTTGAGAAGTGTTGTTGACACAGGACTAATTCAATACGAAACGTGAAAAGGGTCAATGAAATCCAAGCAATCTCCCCATTTCTCTGGGACTTTTGACAGTGTTATTTGGCGGGGTTCAGCCCCCCTTAACAAGGCGCGTGAGGCACTCTTGGCGCAACTATGCCTTTTTTTGGGTTATGAGGCGGAGTTAGCAAGCGACTTGAGTCCTATAG
Organism: uncultured Bacteriovoracaceae bacterium; assembly: GCA_964538275.1. Taxonomy (GTDB): domain Bacteria; phylum Bdellovibrionota; class UBA2428; order UBA2428; family UBA2428; genus CANIGN01. The sequence continues at coordinate 16,875 of CAZIFW010000052.1, read as the reverse complement.
CCCAAAGGCAGCTCGTTCTGGGCAATGCTGAGGAGCATGATGCTACGTGGCCCAAGGCTGATGGAAAAAGCCTTTATGTAGGTCTTTTTACTAAGCAGCTGCCTGATTCGGAAACCTTGCTCAAAAATTACGAAGATAATCTAGTGAGTTTTTATCTACATGAAAAAATTCAGCTTACTGAAGTGGATGAGTTTTTGTCGGATTTATTAAAGTCTTAGATTCGTGCAGCATGATTCAAGTCATATTCTGTTATTAGCAGATTCGTTAAACTTCAAATCAGAGGTTTAAATTATGAATAAAAATGTTCACCCAGTAGAAAGACTTTTTCGAGTATTGTTAGGGTTGTTTTTAGTTCTAATGGCCATGACAGGAGATAGAAGTCCTTGGCTTTATTTGGGAGTTATTCCTTTACTCACAGGCCTCGTTGCGTGGTGTCCGCTCTACAGCGTGTTAGGATTTAACACATGTAAAATTAGAAAAAGTTAAACAGATTTTTTAATTTTGCGAACAGCTTCAAGCGCACCTACGGCACAATTCACCACACTTTGCCCAGGAAAAGCAGTGTCTCCAATTTGATAAACATTAGGATAGCGAGTGATTTGAGAGGGGCTTTTGAGAAAAGAAAAATCGCGTGTGAGGGGAATGCCTCCAACAAAGCCTTCTTTTCTAAGGGTGTAAGCAAGAAAGGTTTTGGGTGAGCCCATTTCACTAAAGAGTGCTTGGCTAGTGAAAACACACTTAGAAGCTTTTAAAAACTTTTGCTTCCACAATTCTTTCTGAGCCTCATAAGAGTCACGATTCACAAAAGGTTTTTTCTTTAAATAGTGTGGGTAGTTCCACTCTTTTAATCGTTCATGTGTACTTGCAGTAACCACTCTTAAATTTGAAGGTCCACGCTTGGGATCATTTCTTTTACTCACAGAAAAATAGAATTCACCGTCTTCGTTTTTTACTAAATGATTAAATGCAGACTCAGGTAGAGTAGGGGTGTCTTCAAAAACAAGGTAGCTAACAACAGCCGTCCATAGCTTATCTTTGATTAAATCCCAGCTTAAGGAGTTAGCGTAAGAAAAAAGTGGCTCTTCAAAAAGATTTTCTGAATTCCAACGAGGGGTGCTCAGTAAAACGTAAGTGTATCCCTCGTATTTTGCCGTTGGAGTATGAAGTGTGTATCCCGTATCATTGGTGATTTTAAAGATAGGTGTTTTAAAAAATAAGCGCGAAGTAGAACTTGGAAATTGTTGCGTAAGTGCAGAAAAAAGACTTTCCATTCCACCTTCTAAAGCTCCAGCTCCGAGTGCTAGAAAGCAAAGCGCAGAAATGCCATAGAGACTTTCAACTTCATCTGAGCGAGCTTGAAGTGTAATCAATAGGAGTGATTCGGCCCAATCTTTAAATTCTTGCGAAGAAGGTGCAATGAGTTCTGAAAACTTAGCAGGATATTTTAAATAGGCGGGAATTATTGGAAGTATGGAGTTTATGAGATTTAAATTGCATTTAAGAGTTTCAAGAGACAGAAAAGGTTCTGCCGGAATTTTGTAGAGTGTTTGATTGAGAGCTTTTGCAACTTCAAAAAAATTTGGGAAGTTTTGATCAATAAAGGTTTTATCCTGAGGAAAATTCTCTTTAAGGGATTTTATCCATGACTGCTCGTTGCGAGTATCAAGTGAAAAGTTTTTTGAAGTTCCTGGCTTCAAAAAACTAAATCCGTGATTTGAACTTTGGGTAAAAGCAGGAATTTGAACGCCCCACTTTTTTAAAAGTTCTTTAAAGAATTCACCCTCGCGCAGAGCCCAAAGAACTGTTGCCCCCGCATCAAACAAAACTTTTGTTTCGGGTACAGAGGCCCCCACGATTTGATCCCAATGACCCAAATGAGGGGTCTTCTGTACCTTGCGGCGAAAGTAAGAGGCGCAACCACCGGGTTTGGAGTGGGATTCAAAAACATCAACAGAAAATCCTAAGTGTTTTAGTTCCCATGCAGCAGCTAAGCCTGCAGGACCTGCGCCAACAACTGCTACCTTCATAAAGAGTTAAAGTACTCTTATTTTTTCTTGAGCCAAGTATCGTTCAAGATTTCTTTATAATTCACTTTCATTAGTTCATAGCTAGGAAAGTGTTTTTTAATGAGAGGTTCAAGTTCTTGCGCATCTCCAATAGCAGCTAAAAGCCAAGTAGATTGGTTGGCCATTTCGCTTAGGCGAGTGGCTGCAGCGCCTTTTTTAACAGACCAGTTATCGATGGGTGTTTTATAGAGTGCGGCGCCTAGATCTCCTGTTGCGATACTTTTTCTGCGCTCAAGGCGACCTTCAGGAGTGGCTCCGCTTTGGCGTTCACTGTTGCGGTACGAAAGTAGCCAGCCTGTCCACATGTCGTCTTTGATGTTTTCAATAATTTTGCCTTTAGAAAAAGTATCTTGAACAAGTTTCTCTAGAACTTCAAAGGCTTCTTGTTGTTTGTTGCGTTGTGGATTGGCGTATAGAGAGATAATTGGGTATTCATAAAATCCACTCATAATTCCACCCACTCTGTAAGCTAAACCGCGTTCACCGCGAATACTTTTACCATAAACAGAGTCAAGTCCAGCGCCAGCAAGTACGTGGTAAGTAAAGCTATCTGTGAGTTCAAATTTAGGGCTTTCTTTCTGATGACTAACAGCAACGAATCCATAGTGAATTTGCGCAAGTTCTTTTTTATCAATCAAAAGAAAAGTAGGTTTCATTTGAGCTTTCTGTTCAGGCATGTAACCTGTCACAAGTTGCTTTTCGAGTAAGCCCTCTTGAACACTTCCCGCATGAGGGAAAATCAGTTGTGCCATTTGTACGAGATCTTTTTTTAAGTTTTCAGGAGCAATGATTCCAACCCAAATATCGCCTTTGCGTTGGTAATAGTTGTTGTGAAGATTTGAGATCTCTTCAAGTTTTATTTTTGAGAAGCTATCTGTTGAAAAAGGAGTTAATCCAAAAAGAGTTGTAGCTACAATTTTCTGAATGCCTGTTGTCAGCAACGCATTGTCTCGATCTAACATGGCCATATGATTGGCTTTTAAAAACTTCTTAGAACGTTCAAAGTTTTCTTTATCAACGCGAGGATTTTCCCATGCATCTTGAATCAGTTCGCCTAAGCCTGCTGGAATTTCACCATTCGAAAGAGGGAATGTTGCAGAGATTTCAGCATATTGATAACCCGTGCTTATTTCTAAGCTCGCTCCATAACTTGCCAAAGCATCTTGAAACTTTTGTCTAGAAAGTTTCTTTGTTCCTGAATCATAAAATTCACCTAAAAATCTTAGGCCTAAGTTTTCAGTGTCGCTCGTTGTGCTGCGAGCGGCGGGAACAAGGAAATTAACCTTAACTAAAGGGAGCGGATCACTTTCGTAATCCATGTAAACTTTAGCTTGTGAGGAGAGACTGATAGCGGCAATTGCGAGTACGAGAAGCTTTTTCATTATTTACCTTTCTTCATAGGATCGTTTTTATCTGCGGGTTGAATAATAATGCGTGTGCCTCCGCGTTTGCTCCAGTCTTTGAAGCGAGCTTCAACATCTTTAAACTTAAGAGCTTTAACTTGCTCTACAAGTTTGAATGTGTAGAGCGGGTCTCCCGAAGTCGTTGCATTGGTAACAAGAGTTTGAGCAAGTTCCATAGGACTTCGCAGTGAACTGAGTTGGGAAGTTTCAAAAAGCTTTTTGATATTTTCAAAACGTTCTGTTTTTGCCCATGCAGGAAAACCTGCCCATGCTTCTTTGTATTTTTTTTGAATTTGAGTTGCGCTTACACCCGGAGCTGCAACCACACGAATTGTAGAGAGACCTGTCTCAACATCGGGATAACAAGAGCCCGAAGCAGAACTTGCAATGTTTGTTTCTACAAGTTTGTGGCGTAAGTAGCCAAGACTAGAGTCGGCCATTAAGACGCAAAAGAAGAATTCGGCTGCAGCATCGGGGCTTTTAAATGTGGGTGCAAATACAGCGTCTAGCATGATGACGTTTTGTGAACGAAGCCGCACAGTTTTTACTCGATTTTTACGATAAATGTTTTCTTGTGGATTAACGCGGTCTTTGGAATCTACAGCTTTAAATCGACCATAGTATTTTTCAATGAGAGATGTAGCTTTGCTCACATCCACGTCTCCAACCAAGACAAGTGTTGCACGATTAGGGGCATAATAGCGGTTGTAGAATGAGAGTGCGTCTTCAAAAGTTGCGCGGTCAATGTCTTCTTGCCATCCAATGGGAGTGGTTTTGTAGGGATGTTTGTCGTAAGCCAGTTGGTAAAGTTCCCATCCAACGCGGCCATGCGGAGAATCTTCATAATTCATTTTGCGTTCTGAAACGACAGCGCCTCTTTCGGTGTTAAATACTTCAGGAGTAATGAGAAGCTTGCGCATACGTTCAGCTTCAAAGCGCAAAGCTTCCTCTAGTTTTTGAGCAGGAACGAGTTCGTAGTAAACAGTTTGGTCAAAGCTTGTGAAGGCGTTAAAGTCTCCTCCCCATTCAGCGAGGGTTCGAAAAGGATCAGGGAAACTCTCTGTGCCTCTAAACATCATATGTTCAAAAAGATGCGCTAAGCCCGTTTTGCCAACTTCTTCATGGCGGCTTCCAACGTTGTAACCTACGGTCACGGCCAGTGTTCCATTTTGATTGCGAGGAACGATGAGAACTTTAAGTCCATTCTCCATTTGGTAGGTGTGAACCTTGAGGCCTGGGTAGGGTTCTAGAACTTCTTTTTTTTCTAGTTTAGCCTTAGGGGCATTTTTGGATTCGCTTGTTATTAAAGAAGACTTGGTAGAATCTTTAGGAGTCGAAGCGCAAGATATAAGGAATTGAGCAATAGTAAGTACACATAGCAATCGTTGCATGTGTATTAATTTAACAGGCTAAGAGTTGCTTCCACACCGATAAAACTCGTGGAGTTAATAATTCGTCCAACGGCTGACTCGATGCCCCATCAGATGCTTGATTTGGCTGAGACAGATTGCGAACTTGAGTTGATGAAATATCTTTTACTTTATCTAGAAATACGATTTTGAATTTCTTTGTTACTTCGATTGAGTGAATTTCATTTTCAACTTCATTTATGTTGACTGACCCGCGCGGAACAACCCAAACTTCATCTAGCAGCGATAATATTTTTTCGGGGCTTTTCCACTTAGAAAATTTAGCTGCAGAATCACTGCCCAACAGAAGTGCCCATTTTTGGTCCTCTGAAATAAGTTCTCTAAGTGTGTCGATAGTGTAATTTTTTTCTTCACTAGAAAACATCTCATATGTTTCAAGTCGAATACGCGAAAACTCTTGGTAAGAAAGATGATCCCCTAGATCTTCAAGCCATGCTTGAATAAGGGCCATCTCCGCTCCCCTGCTATCTTTAAGGGGGTTTTGCTTTGTGGGAACTATAAGGATTTCAGCCTCACGGTTGTGTTTAAGGGCTTGCTGAAGCATTTCGGTGTGGGCTTTATGTGGAGGGTAAAAAGAGCCTCCAAAGTAGATATGTGTGATCGCCACGTGTTTTAAATTAGCAGAGTTTGCTTGACCAAAACAGGAAATTTTAATACCCTGCGTCAAGGTGCATGGCTTCTCTTAATCTACCAGAATCATTTAAAGAAGTTGATTTTTTCTCTAAGGGCTTAAGGCTCCGCGGTCGCTACTTTCCTTCGGTAGGAGTTTCGCGAGGAAACTTCTTACTCCTGCACGGTCTAACTTCTAATTCGGCTTGGTTTAGCAAAATTGCGACTCAACTTTCTAAGTCCGGTTACAATGTACTTGTGTATGATCGTCGCGGTTCTGGCCAAAGTGCTGGAATTCGTGGAGACGTGCCCAACAAAGAATCTTTCTTTTGGGATATGAAAGCGGCGGCCGAATTTATTTGGACCCAATCCGCTCAACCCCTTCATGTGATGGCATTTAGTTATTCTTGGAAATTGGCTCCACTTTTTATTAAAAAAATTCAAGGGGAGAGTCGTAAGGTTGAATCTCTCATTTTTGTAGCCCCTGCTTCAGATGTGAGCGCTGCGGTTAAGCCCAAAGTTAAAGACATGCTTAAGATTTTGTTTAACTGGAAGGGCCCTTATTTTGAATCTCCCGTTAAAGATACACACTTAACACGCGAACATGAAACGCTTGATTTTATTCGCAACACTCAAGAGAGTCGTGCTCAGTTAAAATTCACTCGTCGGTTTCTTTTAACATCAAAAACTCTCGACAATGAAGCAGCTGCTGCACTCCCAAAAATTCGTAAGCCAATGTTAGTGATCGTTCCCAAGGATGATCGTGTAATCGATCGCGAAAAAGTTAAAAACCGTTTTTCAAAGGGTCCAGCAGGGTTTCCTCGCAAGATTATAGATGTAGATGGCGGTCACTTAATGGATAGCCCCGCAGCACAATCTCAATTGATAGAAAAGGTTTTGCAGTGGGTTTCAAAGTCTAACCGCATAGTGCCCAGTACTCTGAATTAAGTTTGCCCAGCACACACTTATTGTTCGTTAAAACTCAGAAGCTCAAAACCCTCTACATATGCTTTGTATTCATTTTGCATCGTAACTGGTCGCGGATTTTCGGGTGCGCTCAAAATTTGGCAACTTCCCTGAGCATCTGTACAGCGAATTTCAACATCACATTTTTCAAAGTTACAGTTTAAAGTTTTACCCCGAGTCATACCAGAATAATAAACGCTAGAGTCTGATAGCGAGGCTTCAAGTTTATTAAAACATTCTCTTCTAGCTTCAGGGCGATTTGCATCCGGACAAAGAAAATCCTTGATGTTGTTTTTGTAATCTGAAATTAAAGTTGCAGCATTTTTAACAATTCCTACATGTCCTGCTAAAAAAAGCGCCATAGATTTTTTACACTGATTATCAGCAACAGCTGTTCCACAGAAAAATTTATAGTGTGAAAGGCCTGCGTTTAAATTGCCCCAGTAACCTGCATAAGGATAAGCCTCGGGTTTCATACGATGACAGTGTCCAGAGCGACATTCGTAATTTTCCTGATAGCTGATCTCATTTGTTGCAGTTTTTCTTAATCCCTCCGGATAACGACCGCTGTCGTTAAAGTACCAGCGGTTGTCTGAATATATTTCTTGGGTGTTGGTTGACGATAAAGAACCCGCACTGGGAATTCCTAAAAGCTTGGCAAAGGCAGGCGCTTGAGTAAAACCAGAATTACATCCATGGAGTACTAAGTAAGCATTGTCTGTGAAATTATCTTGAAGTTGAGCAAGCCCTTCGCTTTGGGCATTGAATCTTTTATAGACAGCAAGGGGGCTGTTGCTTGGAACTTCATCTAATCCAACACCTAGATGTGCAGCGCTGTGGCTCATGAATTCTAAGCTTTCAATTTGTGTGTAGGTTTCAAGTATTTCTAATAAGCGATTACTTAAAAGATACTTTTCATCTAAACGCTCGGGTGTAAGTTTTAATCTTTGTAGAACCGCACGATACTCATCATAACTGTCGTAAGAAGGAGAGTTTTTATCTATTTTATCGGGTCCAATAAAAACAAATTGTCGATTGGGAAAATTTTCTTGGTATTTACGAGCACGCGCTACAGCTGCTTTAAAAAATTGATCAGCTAATCCACCTGCATATCCCATAACAAAAATGTGAGTTTTAAGAGTGGGATTGAGTGTGGGACTCTCAGTGAAGCGTGAAACGCTTAATGCATGAGCTGAATTGCTGGATGCTAAGAGTGCAAAAATTAAAACCAAAAATTGCAAAGTAAATTTTGAATACATTGCAAAAATTATGCTGTGCTTGTAGTTAATCCGCAATTTGATGCACTGTCTAAGGTGCTCGCTTTGTGTCAGTGCGAGTCAATCATAGATGTAGCTTTGCGTTTAAGGCCTTAAATTCTACAACGATAGCCAATGCGCTGCGCTTCATTGTGGGCTCGCTCAACAGAGTTGTTATTTTCACTTTGCCCAGTTGCTTCTGCTATGAGGGGTTCAATGTACCCCGACATTCTATTCTGACACCCTTTGTCTCTTCCGCATCTCTTTGTAATAGCAGCATTCACATCGGCCATTACTTTCACGTAATCGTTTAAAGGTCCTTCTGCGGCAAGCATTGTGCTCAATTTGCTTTGATAATTTTTGCAACCAAAGCCCATGACTGCAATCTCTGCGAGCTCTTTTGAATTTTTCTCTTTTATTTTAAGAGTTTCATTGTGAGCTTTTAAAGCAGGATTTTCTGCAGCTGTAGGAGCTTTTTCTGATTCTGCTTTTGCAAGCACTGGGTTTTCGGGAGCAATGGGGGCTGGTGTTGTGGGTGGAATCTCTTTAATCTCGGGCTCAAGACAAGCCATGACTTGATCTAGGTTATTCGATGTTGAAGATTTTAAGGGACCAAAGTGTTGATAAGAGTTTGCAGAGAAAGGACTCGCGCAGCGCTTTGAAGGTTCAAGTAGATTTCCAGCGGAATCTAAGTTTTTAAGGGCTGTGCGTTTGGCGGATTGAGTGTGAATTTGAGTAAATAAAGATTCTAAAACTTTATGTGTGCCACAGTAAATATTGAAGACCTGTCCAGTAGTTGTGATTTCATCTTTAATATTGCTTTGTAAATAGTTTCTTTGGCATGTGGTACTATCAGGAACTTGTTTATTCCATGAATGGTAACATTCAAACAGATTGCTTCCTTTGCGATTAACGGTGAACTGATAAGCACCCGCTTTAATGCCTCCGTCCGAATCATGCCCAACTTTTACTCCAGGAGGTGCGGGAACACCTGAATAAGTGTCAGCTGTTTCCGAAACATTTCCTCTAAAGGTTTCTTGCTCGGATAAACAGCCCATAAATTCCGACCAGATTGCAGCTTTAGCATCGCTTCCTTTAGCGGCATTCATGCGTGCGCTAAATTGGTTGATGCGCAAAAGTGTGTTTGCATCTACGTTTTTAGCATTCGAACCCAGCAAGTGTTTTAGATCTTCTGCTGTAAGATTTTCACAAAGTTTAAAGTCAATTAGGGTAGCAGTTGCAGGCGCTGTTGTTGGAATTTCGAGCACATCTGTTTTTGTATAAGAGTAGCCTTCAGGAAAGGCATTGTCGGGTTGAGTACTCAGTCTAGTTACAACCGATTCAATAGTAGCTGCAAAGCTTTTTTGTTGAGCGTTCTCCCCCCACCAACAAGCATCCAAATCTGAGAGATCGCGAGGTTTACTGAGAGAGACTGAAGATTGTGTTTGGAGAGCGGCCCCAACAACTCTTGCACCTGCTAAAGCAGAATCAGATGGAGCCTCTTGAGTTGTCTTTTTTCCAGGAGTAACAAAAAGGCCGTCGTGATTGATGTCTGTGAACTTAGCAAAGAGCAAAGTAGGAGCTAAGAAGAGTATTTGGAGTATACGCACTAAACCTAGTATACGAGCCTTCATGTTAAATAAGTGTGAGCGAAATGTTAATATTTTGTTAATTCGTCACTACTCTATGTGATGATTAAAGTGTCTAAACTTTAGTCAAAGGTATTAAGAGTGGTCTTTTATAGAGCACTTTCAGGAAAATTTCTCCGGAGTTAGGCTTCTTAAAAAAATACAATATAAAGATGAACAAAGGGATTTTTATCACAACTCTGTTTTCTACAATCTTAAGTGCTGGAGCACTTGATACTAAAGAGAGCTTAGGCGCTCATGTCTGTGAAAAGAATATCAAACAAAGCGAAGCAAAAATTAAGAAAAGCTTAGATCTTCTTTGGCAGGATATTGATGCTGCCGTAGGTGTGGAGTTTTTTCTTGTAGTACTTCGCGGCAATGATCGTATGCCTGCCTCTGAAAATAGCTCTTCAGCCGAATTCTACACCCAGTTATTAAAGGGTATGAAGAAAACATCTGGCGAGCTTGCGGGTCATGGTCTTAAGTTAAATCCAAAGAGCGTTAAAGAGATTGAAAGTCTCATTACAAAATTACAAAAGACCGAACAGTGTTCACAATTTGTATCTAGTAAATAATTTTCTAATTTAACGAGTTTATTCTTCGAAAAGATCTTGATCGCCGAGTTCAAGTTCTTTAGCCACTTTGTTCTCACGAGCATCTTCGCCAATTTTCTTAAGTTCGGCTTCGATGAGTTTTTTGAGTTCAGGCAAATTCATTCCTGTACTGGAAGAAATAACCAACGGAGATTTTTTAAGTTTAAGAGCTTTTTTAAGTTCAGCAAAGCCTTCGCGTTCTGTCACATCACCGTCTTGCCAGAGGTCACCCTTAGTTAGCACAACGAGGCGTGGTTTTTTAGCCAGTTCTTTGGAGTAAGCTTTGAGTTCTTTGATCAAAACTTTGTACTCGTCTACAAGAGAGCGTTCATTGAGCGGGTCTGTATCGAGCATTACCAATAAAAGACGAGTGCGTTCGCAATGCTTTAAGAATTGATGTCCTAATCCACGACCTTCACTAGCACCTTCAATAATTCCAGGAATATCTGCAATCACCCAGTCGCGCGATTGACCGCGTACTACACCCAAATTTGGAACTATTGTAGTGAACGGATAGTTGGCGATTTTGGGTTTTGCTGCGCTAACTTTTGAAATCAAAGTGGATTTTCCTGCATTGGGAAAGCCCACAAGGCCAACGTCTGCAAGAAGCTTAAGTTCGAGTACGACTTTTCTTTGAACGCCTTTTTCCCCAGGCTGCGCAAAGTCGGGGGCTTGTCGGGTTGCAGTGGCAAAGTTCATGTTACCTAAGCCACCGCGGCCACCTTTTAGGAAAAGTTCGGGTTTATCTTTTTCTACAAGGTCTAAAAGGACTTTGCCGGTTTCGGCGTCTTTAACCATAGTTCCTACTGGAACTTTGATGTACATGTCTTCGCCTTTGCGTCCGTTTTTATCCGCGCCTCTGCCATTGGCTCCATCAGGTGCGTGAAATTTTTTCTTAAATCTGAAGTCAAGAAGACTGTTTAAGTCTGTTGTTGCAACAAAGTATACACTGCCACCGCGGCCGCCATCGCCACCATCAGGTCCCATGCGAGGGCGATAGATTTGTCTCATAAAATGGACAGAGCCCGCTCCGCCATCTCCTGATTTTACATCTATCTTAGCTTCATCAATAAAATTCATATTTTGTAGCACCCATTTAGGTGCGCCTTTAACTGTGCATTTTTTAGTGCACCCAATAAAAAAAGCCACCCCCCAATTATGGAGAGTGGCTTTTTCATTCTTCTAATTACTAAGCAACTGCTTGGGGAAGGATCTCTACTTCAGTACGAGCAGATTTGTGAGCTTTGAAACTTACAACTCCGTCATGAAGAGCAAAGAGAGTGTGATCGCGGCCCATACCAACGTTGCGTCCTGCATGGAATTTTGTTCCACGTTGACGAACGATGATGCTTCCTGCTGTCACCCATTCACCACCAAATGCTTTTACGCCTAAATACTTAGGATTTGAATCACGTCCGTTTTTGGTACTACCACCAGCTTTTTTCGATGCCATTTTCTATCTTCTCCCTTTCTTTTCTATAACCTATGCCACGATGTCTTTAACGAGAAGACGTGTGAGGGGTTGTCTGTGTCCAAGTGTTTTTTGTGAACTTTGACGACGTCTAGAGTGACGAATCAAAATTTTAGGGCCCAAAGTTTGCTGAAGAACTTCAAACTTAACTTTTGCACCCTTCAAAACGGGTTTTCCAAGACTTACTTGTCCCGCGCCTGAAGCGATAAAGAGCACTTCTTCTGCAGAGAATTCTGCTCCGGGATCGAGTTCAAGTTTTTCAACAAGAACTTGGTCGCCTTTAGAAACGCAGTATTGTTTTCCACCTGTTTTTACAACAGCATAGGGGTACTCTAATGGAGCTCTCCAAGCTGTAGGATTCTTTGTTTTAGAAGCAGCAGGCTTTTTAGCTTTTGCTTTCGTAGTCTTAGCTTCTGTATCGGTTGTTTTTTCAGTATTTTTTTCAGCCATGATCGTCTCCAAAAATTGTTTAAAATAACATCGGTCAGAACAGGGGTGTCGTCAAGTGGAAAGGCGGAGAAGCCCACAAATGTTAGTAAGCACACTGGGTAGAGACGCTGTCCGTATACTCATAAGGGCGTCCGCTGGGGCAATACGCTATAGCGTGGCATTCGGCTTGGCCAAAAACATCAGTAATTTCGTGCCTCCAAGTGTAATTGGAGGGGCAGTCCACAGGGGATTCCTCAATGCTAACGGGGTTGCTCATGTTGAGTGAGTTTTGGGCCGTTCCGTGGGTAACGGCTACTCGTCGTATAGCGTTTCCGTAAAGTTCATTGAAAATCCAGTATCCCTCAACGCATGGAACATAGGCTGAGCTTGAGTCGCCGTTTAGGGCAATGATGTTCACTTTAATGATATCTTCGTCGTGTGAGCATTCCCCCGTAACCTTCCAGTTCGAATTGTAGCCATCGCTTGCCACAGCAACAATGGTGATGAGATGGCGGTTTTCGGGAGCTTGTGGGTTCTCAGGGGCAATCTCAATGGAGGGAGCGTTTAAGTTTTCGGATTGTGCAAGTGAATCGCTTGATGAGGGTGCATCGTTTGCGCCACAAGAAACGATTGTCATAGCTAAAATGAGGACTAAAACGTTCTGCATGCGCTCCTTCTTTTAGTGTGACTGCAATCGACTCAATGTGATGTTAATTCTTGGCGAGAGCAGCTCTTTACCTAAAATTGACAAAGCTTTGACAGACGCAGGTGCTCTGAAAAAAGGCCTAGTTCAGAATTATTTCTCAAAGAAAGTCCTTTGCGTAAGCTGCTTATTCCAGCGCTCGAAATCACTTGTTAGCATCTTATTTATGGGGAGGAATTGGGCGGCCCTTTTAGTCCCTTCTTTCTTTCTCGCCCTCTTGGACTATGGGGTTGGGGAGGACTTAGTGAATGAGTCCCTTATGGTCCGAGAGGTACATACCGCCCAACAGCCTCTAAGAGTCCGAATCCTGCTCGAAGAAAGAGAGCCTTCAAAAGCTCTTGTAATTCGTGGATCAAAACTGATCCTTAACGATAATCTTCAGCAGGCTTCGGAGCTCGTTTGTAACTTCACTGAGAAATGGTCTTGTGAGACTCGCTCAAAAAATAAAAAAATAAAAGTTAAAAAATTTAGCGGAAGTATAGCTATACGTTCTTCGGACGATTTCTTACGCATTGGCAAAGCTTTTTACCGAGATACTTTGCGCTTGGTTCCTAAAAAATCAAAATTGCAATTGATCAACGATTTAGACATGGAGTCGTACTTGGTGGGAATAGTGAATAGTGAGATCACCTCTAGGTATCCGCGCGAAGCTATGAAAGCGCAGATTGTGGCAGCTCGTAGTTACGCGTTAGCCAGTATTCGCGATCGTAAACGAGGTCGCGACTATGATTTGGACTCAACGGAAATGGATCAAGTTTATAAAGGAGCGCAGGTAGAAGATCCTATGAGCCACTTCGTGGTGCATGAAACACGCGGCGAAGTTTTGATGAACGGTCCACGGGTTGTTCAAGCTTTTTACCATGCCTCTTCGGGGGGAACTTTAGAAAAACCAAGTAGCGTGTGGGGTACACGGCGAGCAGATGAGAATGTTTATTCCCATAGAGATCCAGCAAATGATGACGACTTAAAGTGGAGTATCTCTTTTGGTCCTTGGTTAGGATTAAAAATCCCAGGTCTTGGTTTGCTCAGAGATATGCAAGTTCTTGAATACAGCGCAGGTGATCGCGTGAACAAAATACTCATGGTGGGCGAGTCGAATACAAAAGTTATGAAGGGTTCTGAACTGCGCAGGCTCTTCGGAAATCGTTGGATTAAGAGCACTCTTTTTAAAGTCGAACAAAAGGGTTCTAAGTGGATTCTGGATGGCAGGGGTTTTGGGCATGGTGTGGGGATGAGTCAACGTGGGGCTAAAAAGCTCGCTAAAAAAGGCTGGACCTACGATAAAATACTCTTGGCTTATTATCCCGGAGCCACTTTGGGTAAGCTTGAAGTTAAATAGCTAAAACCTGCGCTTTCTTGGACTTTTCATTCTTGAATTTGAGTGAAAAATGACACCAAAATGCGATACCATATTTAAAGGTGCTTATGTACATTTGCCGTTTTATGGCGGCACTTTCGATTTTTTCAGCACAGAGTTTGTTGCAGGCTGATTCATGCTTTCAAAGATTACGTGCTCGATACGAATCTGAGCCTCCTATGGTTCGACAATCTGTTTTTGGAAACAAGTTTTATTTTGTTGTACCTGGTTTGGAAAACAAAGCGCGCATGGGGGACGTAACTTTTGTACAGCAGTATTCAGAGGCTCTTCAGCTTGAATTTTCAGCTGATGAAGTGAATTTGGTAAGGAGTCATTCTCCTTTGGGAGAGCATTTGATGGCTCTTAAGAGAAAAGTACCTGCATCCATTTGGAACGATAGTTTTTCGTTGTCACTTCATCTTCCCTATATGATGTGGGCAAAGCACAATGTCTTTCAAGTGCTACCAAAATTTGTACGCGATGAAGTTGTAGGCAGAATAGAAGCTTCTCAAGAAGGGTATAAAGAAAAAGTTAAAGCTATTGCACGTGATGGTTCTCTAAGCCCCGAGCAACGTGTAGAAAAATTGCGTAAGAATTCAGAAGATTGGGTAAGGGAAATTGGATTTCCCGACTATGTTAAATTTGCAAGAGATTCGCTTGAGGCTCGCAAAAAACTTTATGCTGATTTTGACTATGAAAACGATTTGCCCAGCGGCTTAGATCCAGAATTGGATGGACAATGGTTTGTGGATTTTATTCACCCTCTCAACAAAGAAGGCAATCCTGTTGAGCATAAATGGTTGATAAATACATTGGCGCAACTACCTATAGATGAAAGAACGGAGATTATTTATTTTTTTAGAGAGAATCCTAAAAGAGCCTTAGATTTTTCTCATATCATGTCTGAGCTTGGGCAAGTGGCGGGAGATGCTGTATTAGAAACAGGAAATGCCCTTGATTTTTTTGTGCGCGTTGATCGAATGAACCACGCATCAAGAACGGCAATAATTGAAACCTTAGTGAGTGAAGGGGTCAATGGTAAGCACAATATGGACCGCATTATCAGTGCTATTAAAACGGCACCTTATGAAACTGTTTACAGGCTCTATAAAGCTGTCGCTAATAATAAAATTTCCAGAGAAGATGCAGAAATGTTTATTCTTTCTCCTTACTTTGAGAAGCACGGTTTTCCAAAAATCTTAACAGAGGAGGAAGTGCCAACAATGATTCGAGCCGTTTTAGGATATTCCTCTGAACCCGATGTGTTAGCTTGGGCAAGAATGAGAGGGAAGGATTACAGTGAGCAAAGTCCTGGTTTAAAGCGAATGTTTGATCACATTGCGAATAAAGACAATCAAACAATGGACGTTGTGGTAGATGCAAAACACGCAGCATCCATACTTTGGTATCCACGATATCCGGGCGGACATTATAGTTGGACACATACAAAGATTGTCGTAGACGGAGAGGTCTATGGCACGATGGGTATAATTGAGAAATTTAAATCCATAAATGTTCACGATCGTAAGGCTCGTGCGAACTTGAAAGATGGGTACTTTAAATTTGATATTGAAGTGACAACTAAAGAACTCGAAAATCTTAAGCACTTGGTGAGTACCGGACAGCGAATTGCTGTAGAAAATCACTGGGGGTGTGTTCATGGAACGTGCGGAACTTTTGCGGCGGCCACTTCTTTACAGATTCCTGCACCTTTTAACCAATTACCAAGTGCCACAGCAATTTATTTAGCTGCGCGCAAGGCTTTTGGAGATCAAAAAGTTAAGAGTATAGAGTTTGTGGGTCGGAATAAATTTTTATCTTTGATGAGTCCCGATATTGCTCGCGATGCTTATGAGGTGCTTTCTCAACCTCCGGTTGCAGGTACAGGATTTGTACTCGCAATCATAGGGGGTACTGTTTACGTCGTCAGTAATATGCAAGATGAGATAGAAGAGCGCAAAAAAGAAGAAGCTGAGCTCTTAGAATCGGAAAGACGTAGGGCTGCAGAGCGAGGGAATTAAGTTTCTTTTGAGTGTCTACCGCACGTGTACTAACTCTAAGTTGTGACTTTAGATTTACCCCGAGTGCTTACGGATTATTCATATACTTATCCAGAAAGTCTTATTGCCTACGAACCAGCACCCGAAAGAACTGCGAGTCGCTTGTTGTTGGTTAGAAAAAATCCAGAAAAGGGTCTTCCGCGTTTTGAGGATTGTCTGTTTTCGGATTTGCCTCAAGTTGTAGTAGAAAATCCTCAACTCAAAAAACATCTCTTAGTACGCAATCGAAGTAAGGTTTTGCCTGCGCGCTTTTATGCTCATCGAAAAACTGGAAGTCGCCACGAAATTGTTTTAATTGAAAAAGTTAACAAACGTGATTGGCGCGCTTTAATTCGCCATGTTTTTAAAGTTAAAAACGGGGAGTTTTTAAAAATTGAAAATTCTGAAGAGTCTGTGGAGTTAATTGAACCAGGTTTGATTCGATTTGCTACAGACGACGTATCAGGTTTGATGCAAAAAGTGGGACGCATGCCTCTGCCACCCTACATTCGCCGCGAAGAAAAAGTAGAAGATAAAAATCGCTATCAAACGGTGTGGGCGCAAGGTGCGGCCCTGAGTGCTGCGGCACCCACGGCATCGCTACATTTTACAGAAGAGATTTGGGATAAGGTTTTAAGCCTTGGGGTGCAAAGTGCAGATGCTTATTTGCACGTTGGTCGTGGGACTTTTGAAGCTCTGCGGGAAACGGATTTATCCAAGGTGCAACTTCACGCTGAGGCGTTTGAGGTATATGCTGAAGAGCTTAAAAAGATCCAAAATGCAGAGTCTGTTTGGGCCGTGGGTACAACGGCGTGTCGACTGGTAGAGAGCATCGTTCATTTAAATGAAAAGCAAGATTTCATGAAAAGCTCGCAGCAGTATGGCGAAGTTTTGCAGGGGTCTACGCAATTGTTTATTGGGCCGC
>CAZIFW010000051.1:0-17704 GCA_964538275.1 uncultured Bacteriovoracaceae bacterium | reverse complement strand
TGCAGATTGTGATGGTCAAATCGGATTGTTAGATATGGCTGGTAATGCAACACTTCTTTATTACATGAGTGAAGAAGCTCAAGAAGGTCGCAACGCATACGTAGAAAAAAGAAAGCCTAACTTTTCTAAGTTTAAGAGACTTCCGTAAATGAAGAAGCTGCTCGCATGGGTTGTAGCAGCTAGACCTAAAACATTGATTGCCGCTGTATTGCCCATTGCTGCTGCATGGGTACTGGCTCAACAACACGCACAGTTTCGAGGTGATTTGCTATTGTGGGCCCTTGCAGCTGCGCTCTGTTTGCAAATAGCTACGAATTACTGGAACGATTACTTTGACGACATAAAAGGCAGTGATGGCGAAGACCGACTAGGTCCAAGGCGCTTACTCCAATTAAATTTAGCCACACGCTCACAAGTAAAAACAGCAGCCTTACTCTTTAACGTGGCTTCTTTTCTTTTAGCCGTTCCTGTTTTTCAAGAACGTGGGTGGGCTTTGGCACTTTTAGGTTTTGTATGTCTGCTTTTATCTGTGGCTTACACGGGAGGACCTTTTCCTTTAGCTTATTTAGGATTAGGTGAAGTTTTTGTTTTAGTATTTTTTGGATGGGTAGCTACTTTTTTTAGTTACTATGTAGCTACTTCAGAGCTTAGCGTGCCTGCTACCATTTTAGGTTTACAGGTGGGGCTTTTATCTTGCGTATTAATCACGATAAATAATTTGCGTGATTATCCTGAAGATAAAAGAAATCAGAAAAACACTCTGGTAGTTAAATTTGGTAAAACATTTGGATTTTATCTTTTGGGTTTTGAACTTTTAGTTCCTTACTTTTTGACAATTTATTGGAGCCAATATTCAAAAGTGTATTGGGTGCTTTTGGCCACTCCTTTGGCTGCTATGATTTTTATGAATATGAAAAAAGGAATTCGCCCCAATCAGCAATTGGCCTTTGCCTCTTTGCACGCACTTTTATTTTTAAGCCTGTGGGCTTTGGGAGTTTTAATGTAATGAGCGCAAGAGCTATGAAATTTTCAAAATATATTTTAAATATTCATACAAACAATAAAACTTCTTCACTGGAAGGCATCTTGCTAGAAGAGGCAGGTGCCTATTCTTTAATTCAGCCGTGGACCTCTCTAGGCGATCTTTCCTTGGCAGAACATCTTGCAGACCTCAAAGGAAAGCATGAATTGCCACTTACTGTGCGGGCCTTAGAATTATTAGAAAAAGATAAAAAAGCAAAATCAGAAAAATTTTCTTTAGTTCCCAAATTATGTCCCGCTTCACATATTCTTTTAACTGATGTTGAAAAAATATCTGAAGAGCTTAAACAAGGTGTTCAAACTTTTAAAATAAAGATAGGTGATGACTTAGAAAAAGATCTAGAGTTTTTAAAATCTGTTGAAACTAAAATGACTCTAGGTGCTTTTCGTTTGCGTTTAGATGCAAATTTAAAGTTTAGTGCCAAAACTGCTGATTCTTTTTTCTCTCAACTCAGCGAAAAACTTTTGTGTACCATAGATTTTGTAGAAGATCCCATTAAGGGCACTGAAGAAGAGTGGCTGCGTTTGAGTGAGCGTTTTGATCTGAGGCTCGCACACGATTTTGCTCCAAATTCATTTAGAGATGTTTCTCAGATATGGGTTTTAAAGCCTTCTCGAGAAAATCCATGGCCTTGGGTTGAAAAAGCTGCACACGATATGCGCAGGGTTGTAGTTACGACAGCTTTAGATCATCCTTTGGGTCATTTGATTGCAGCCTCTGAGGCTCAGCAAATTGCTCTTCAACATCCTCTATTAATAGATGATTGCGGACTTTTATCATTTGAAAATCTTGAGATTCAACATCCCTTCAAGCGAAAAGGAGCCATGCTGGACTGCTCTCAGCTAAAAGGTATGGGTTGGGGTTTTGATTTCACCTCTATTAAGTGGGAGTCGCTTTAAGTGACATTGCTCTATAATCCGCGCGCTTATAAACCTTCAGAAATGCTCTTGGATTTTGTGACTCATGAAGTTCGTCTTAAGGATCATGTGCTCTTCCAAAGTTCGGGAACTACAGGAAAACCCAAATGGGTGGCGTTATCTCATGAGGCACTCGAAGCTTCAGCTCATGCTGTTAACAAACACACCGAAGCCTGTGCTGAAGACGTGTTTGGCTTGGCCTTGCCACGCTTTCATGTGGGGGGTTTTGGCTTAATTGAGCGTGCTCGTGTGGCAGGGGCTCGGTTAAAAATATTTGAAACGAAGTGGGATGCTTCAAGTTTTACAAATTGGATTCAACAAGAAAAAATTTCAGTCACGAGTTTAGTGCCAGCTCAAATTTACGATATTCAACGATTGGGGTTGAAAGCTCCTTCGCAATTACGTTGTGTTGTTGTGGGTGGGGGAGCTCTCCCCAAAGAACTTTTTTTTGCAGCTCGAAGTTTGGGGTGGCCATTGCTTATTTCTTACGGATTAAGTGAGTGTGCGTCACAAGTGGCAACATCCTCTTTGAGTTCACTCAATAATCCCGTTGAAGAAAAAATATGGCCCCAAGCTAAATTGCTTTCC
Organism: uncultured Bacteriovoracaceae bacterium; assembly: GCA_964538275.1. GTDB lineage: Bacteria > Bdellovibrionota > UBA2428 > UBA2428 > UBA2428 > CANIGN01. The sequence continues at coordinate 15,157 of CAZIFW010000051.1, read as the reverse complement.
CATGTTCAAGCTACTCAAGTTGAGGAGTTTAAAGTGTTGATCAAAAGCCCTGCGCTTTTAACGGCATATCTCATGGAAAATGATTCAGAGATTTCTTTGGTGGATCCAAAAGTTGGTGAAGCTTTTTTATTGCCCGATAAAGTTAAAGTTTTTGAAAATACGCTGACTGTTCATGGGCGTTGGGAAGAAGATTATAAAATTTTAGGCGAGTGGATTCGTTGGGGTTGGTTGAAGAAAAGATTTGCTGAACTTTGTTTTGATAAAAAAATATTTTTAAAATTTGAGTTAGAAATTTTTCCCGATGAACGACGTGGAAACAAAATTGTATTGCTTTGTGAAGTATTTGACGAATTTGCTCAAGGGCTTGTTGCCGACTTCAATAGTGAAGTTTTTCCTTTTGAGCGAATAACGCATTATTATGAAGGAAATCTGCCCAGAAGCGAGCTGGGCAAAGTACAAAGATTAAAAATAAATCCCATTTGCTTGAAAGAAATCTCCGGATAACATATCTAACAGTAACTTAGGTTTAACTTGTTGGATGTCGCGTAGTAAAAAGGCTGCTTCTTCGGATGGTATAAAATTAGTCATTGTGGAGTCTCCCACAAAGGCTAAAACTCTGCGCAAATTTTTAGGTAAAAACTATGTGATTGAAGCGAGTATGGGTCACATTCGCGACTTGCCTCAATCTTCAGTGGACATCCCAAAAGAACTCAAAAAAGAAGAGTGGTCACGCATAGGTGTAAACTTTGAAAATGGCTTTGAACCTATCTATGTAATCCCTAAGCAAAAAACTAAGATCGTAAGCGATCTAAAAAAGAAATTAAAAGATGCCGATGAACTCTACCTCGCGACGGACGAAGACCGCGAAGGAGAGAGTATTTCGTGGCATTTGCTCGAAATTTTAAAGCCCAAAGTGCCCGTAAAACGCATGGTGTTTCATGAGATCACCAAATCTGCGATTGAAAAAGCGGTAGAGAACACCCGCGATGTGGACGACAAGCTCGTTCGCGCCCAAGAAACTCGCCGCATCCTAGACCGTTTGGTGGGTTACACGCTCTCTCCTTTAATATGGAAGAAGGTGGCTTACGGTTTATCCGCTGGTCGCGTTCAATCTGTGGGACTCCGAGTCATTGTCGAGCGTGAACGTGCTCGTATGCGTTTTGTGAGATCCTCCTACTGGGATTTAGAGTCTCAGTGGAAAGCGGGCGGAGAGACTTTCCCTGGTCGTTTAACAGAAATCACTGGTCGCAAGCTTGCTCAAGGTAAAGACTTTGAAGAAGAAACCGGCAAACTCAAAGATTCAAAACTTCTTCTTTTAGAAGAAAAGGCGGCTCTAGATTACGTTGCTAAGTGGAAGAGTCTTAAAGGCAAAGTGCTTAGCCTTGAAGAGAAACCGTTTACTTCCAACCCTTCAGCTCCTTTTATTACTTCTACCCTTCAGCAGGAAGCCAGCCGTAAATTGGGTTTAGCCTCTAGAGAGACAATGAGAATTGCTCAAAGGCTCTACGAAGAGGGGATGATTACCTATATGAGAACGGATTCTCCTAACTTGTCCGCAGAAGCTCTCAAAGCTGCGCGCTCTTTAGTTGAGGATTTATACGGAAAAGAATTTTTATCTGCAGCTCCTCGCCAGTTCACTTCAAAAGCAAAAGGCGCCCAAGAAGCGCACGAAGCAATTCGTCCTTCGGGCTCGGTGTTTGTTCAGCCCAAAGAGAGTGGACTTGAAGGTAAGGAACTTGCACTTTACGAATTGATTTGGAAGCGCACAGTGGCTTCGCAAATGGCAGAAGCTCAAAAACTTTCTGTGACTTTAAAAATTGGATTGGGCGATGGCACCTTCCAAAGTAGTGGCAGTCGCATTATCTTCCCTGGTTTTTTAAGAGCCTACGTAGAAGGAAGCGACGATCCCGAAGCAAGTTTAAGTGATCAGGAAGTCATTTTACCTAAGCTCAAAGAAGGCGAAACAGTTGAACTTCAAAACCTAAAAGCTTTGGACCACGAAACAAAACCTCCTGCTCGATTTACAGAAGCATCTCTGATTAAAATTTTAGAAAAAGAAGGCATCGGTCGTCCTTCAACTTACGCAAGTATTATCGATACCATTCAGTCACGCGGTTACGTTTTAAAACAAGGCAACGCCCTTACTCCTACGTACACGGGCTTTGCTGTTATTCAAATTTTAGAAAAACACTTTTCTTCTCTTGTAGATTTAGGCTTCACAGCTTCTATGGAAGAAAGTCTCGACGGAATTGCATCGGGCGATGTGGAATGGTTGCCGTACCTTAAGAAATTTTATCTCGGCAAAGACGGATTGCAGTCTCAAGTTGCAAAAAAAGATAAAGAAATTGTGCCTGAAGAGTCTCGCACTCTTCACATGGAAAACGATTTAGGCGCAGATATTAAAATTGGTCGCTTTGGAGCGTACATAGAAAAAGGCGAGCTTCATGCAAGTTTGCCGATCGATTTAAGTCCTGCTGATTTAACAGTAGATAAAATTTCCGAAATTCTTCAGCGTGCTAAAGATGGTCCGCAAAGTATTGGAAAAGATCCTAAGACCGGTTTGGATATTTACGCCCTTCAAGGTCGTTTCGGCCCCTATGTTCAGTTGGGGCAAATAGTAGAAGGCAGCGAAGAAAAACCTCGACGTGCTTCTATTCCAAAAGAAGTTGCGCCTCATGAATTAACATTAGAAAAAGCTCTTGAGCTTTTGTCGCTTCCTAAGGAATTAGGTTTGCACCCTGAAACAAAAAAACCCATCGTGGCAAACGTTGGGCGTTTTGGTCCTTATCTCATTTACGACGGTGAATTTCGCTCGCTTAAAAAAGACGACAATGTTTACACAGTAGACTTAAAACGAGCTTTAGAAATTTTAACTGAGCCCAAAGTAGGTCGCTCTACTAAGGTGCTTAAAGACTTGGGTCTTGATCCTAAGACCAAGAAAAAAGTTTCTATCCTCGAAGGTAAATTTGGCCCTTACGCAAAAGTGGGCATGATGAATTTATCTCTTCCTAAGGGCATAGTGGTAGATAAGCTCACTCTCGAAGAAGTCCTTAAAATTCGAGACGAAAAAAAGAAAAAATAAATAAGGTTCTGCTACAATTAATCTAGAGGTACGGGGAAGTGTTTTATCAAATCATTATTTTAGGGGTACTGGGACTTCTTCCATTTCAAATACAAGCATTCGAGGGTCACAAACCCCTTCCTCCCAAAAAAGGAAGTCAAGCTAACATAGATAAGTTAGGTGATTTGACGGGCCCTATGTCGGGGAGTTCTGACGATCAAGATGGCGCATGTTGGGGGCATTCCAGTGTTCTGGGGACTTACATGCAAATTCTGAAAAAGTATAAAGAAGAAATCGACAAATATAAGATGCAATACCCCCGACCTCAAAGGCCACCTGCTTTTTTAAAGGATCTAGCTAAATCAGGTAATGCTGTAGAAAGAGAATTGGCTCGCTTTTTCTCGGACCCTAATAATCCAGTCATCGGAACAGATTATAAAAGTCTCTTTAATGGTTACCCTGACTTCAGGGCCATAGTAAAAAAAGAGCAAACTGCGCAAGATCACTATGATGTATTGGAACATAAGCCAGCCGAAAGCAAAGGGGCTAAGCCTTCTGTGATAAGCACTCTTAAAGCGCAAATGATGAATCCTGCTACTCCCAATCCCATTCTGGGAATTAAGCTCAAAGGCCATAACTCAGGGCATGCTGTGTTGGTTCGTGAAATACAGAGCAATGGCGACGGAACTTACACTATCAAAGTGAGTGACTCCTTGGTTTCTGATTCAATGGGCATCGATGCTAGCAAATTCAATAAAGACAGATTTTCGGAGATCAAAGTAGACGCAAATGGACAGGTCTTGGAATATACGGGGTCAATAAACTCCTCGCTTAAAGGCCAGGGAGTTTATAGTCAGTCAGATCTCAAGGGCGCTACTTTGAGCACATTCACACCTAAGAAAAAGTAGCAAATTAACTTTAAACGCAGGGCACATGACACAAAGAGTAGTACCGGCGCACAATAGTTTTTCATAGGTAAATTTGTAAGCGGTACAATGTGTGACAAAAAAAGCACTCTTTGACATGAGCATGAATTGTTTTCGCGATGTTATCTCATTACATTTATCCAAATGCGGTGGGATATATTTAGGAAACAAACACTTACGTCAATATTTGCTATGAGTTTGAGCACTGTTGCAGTGGCTGAGATTCAATTGCCTAGCCAAGAATTAATGCAAAGTGCTTACAAGGATTCGGTAGATTTATTGCTCAAGAACTTGAACCGAACAGACATTGGCCTTGGAGCCGTTATCGCTTCTCCTAGTCAATCAAGTCCAGATTATTTTTATCATTGGACACGAGATGCTGCCCTTACTCATGAAGGTATTTATCACCTCTACAAATTTACAAACGATGCAGCTTTAAAGGCTCAACTTATAGGATTAGCTAAAGATTGGATTGCCTTCGAAACAGTGGCTCAAAACAATTCAGAAAATGCTGAAGGTGGTTTGGGTGAACCTCGCTTTCACGTCGATGGTTCTGTCAATACTGCAGAGTGGGGGCGCCCACAGAACGATGGCCCTGCGGCTCGTGCAATCACCATGTCTCTTTGGGCGTTACACTTCTTAGAGAATGGTGAAGCTTCTTATGTGCGCGACAACTTGTATCGTGCAGAACTTCCCGCACAAAGCCCCATTAAAAAAGACCTTGAATATGTTGCTAAACGCTGGCGCGATTCTTCTGTAGATCTTTGGGAAGAAGTTCGTGGCTTGCATTTTTATACACTCGTGATGCAAAGACGTTCTCTCATAATTGGTTCTCACCTCGCTCATCGATTGGGCGATAACGAAGCTTCTTTGTATTACGGTACTGAGGCTGAAAAAATCAAAGTAGCTCTCGATCGTTTCTTGAATGCAGGTAAGCCCTACATAGTTGCAACTTTAGATCGCAGCGGTGGTTGGGGTCATAAAGAGTCTGGTTTGGATATCGCAGTTATTATTGCTGCCAACCATGCCCTCTTTGAAGATGAGTTCTTTTTGTCTCAAAAGTTTATGTTCACCAATACCCTCGCGGTTATGGAGTCTAGGTTTGATGCGATTTACGACATCAATGGAGATGCTACCCTTGCTACGGCCATGGGCCGCTACCCCGAAGACGTCTACGATGGAGTGGGCTTTTCGGGCGCAAATCCTTGGTTTTTTAGCGACCCACGCTGCGGCTGAGTACTATTGCAAATTAGCTCAATTGGAGCGCTCACAGGACCTTGCAGCTGCCTTAAAAGACAAAGGACTCAGCTACTTAGCACGAACCCTTAAACACAGAGATCAAAACACCGGCGAGATGTCCGAGCAGTTTTCTAGGCACAGTGGTTATTTAGTGGGTGCTAGACACCTCACATGGAGCTATGCCAGTTATATAGCTGCTTACCAAGCTTGCCACGAGTAGTTGCACGTAGCTAAAGGAGTTATGAAATGACATTTTTTTCTAAAATAGGAAACCTATTTAAAGCTAAGGAAGAAGACCTTCCTTCGCCCGACAGGCTCTCAGAGATTCTTAAAGCTCTTGGAGGAGCCGAAAACGTTTCTGCTGTAGATGCTTGTATCAATCGTTTGCGCGTTAATTTAAATGACGTCACTCGTGTCGATGAAGAAAAACTGAAATTCTTAGGCGCAGCGGGTGTCGTAAAATCTGGCAACAGCATGCACTTCGTATTTGGTGCTGAATCAGACCATATTCGCGAAGTGATTCAAAAACAGATTCTTTTGGTAAAAGCGGGCACTGCGATTAAGCAAAAAATTCTATTGAGGGCGCCACTTTCTGGTCGCCTTCTGCCTCTTTCACAGGTGCCTGATCAGGCTTTCTCTCAGAAAATCTTGGGAGACGGTTTTGCCATTGATCCCACAGATGGAAAAGTGCTTTCTCCGGTAGATGCAACAGTTGTGCAAATCTTTCGCACAGGTCATGCCATTGGTCTTGAAACAGATTCAGGCGTAGAGATTTTGATTCACATCGGAATTGATACCGTTAAGTTAAACGGCAAAGGCTTTACTGCTCTTGTTCAAAATGGACAAAAAGTAAAAGCAGGCCAAGAGCTGATCAGATTTGATCTAGAGCTTATCAAGAGCATCGCACCTTCTATGATCACTCCCATTGTGTTTACAAACATGGAGAGAGTGGCCAATATACAGGCTAAATCCAAAGGTGACGCAAAAGCGGGCGAGGAAATTGCCAGCTTGGAACTTCAAGTCTAGGATCGTCCTCGCTTATGCAATTGGTAAAAGTTTTTAAATTGGAATCCAGTGACGGCTTACATGCTCGTCCTGCCGGTCTTTTTGTAAAAACCCTTTCGGCCTTTAAGTCGACCGTTGAGGTTGAAGTGAAAGGCCAAAAGAAAAACGGAAAATCGATTATGAGTCTTATGGCTTTGGGAGCTGCTCCCGGTGATGAGCTAAAGATTTCGGTATCTGGCGAAGATGCTGAGCAAGCACTTTCTGCAATAGAAGCCCTTTTTGCTTCTAAATTTGCTTCCTAGGAGTTTTATAGATGCTGATGATCAAAGGAAAAGGCGCATCCCCAGGAACTGCATTAGGTCCTGCTTATGTGCTTAAGACCCAAGATTTTCGCTATTCAGAACTTAAAAATTTCGAATCGGGCAGAGAGCTGTTGCGTTGGAAAACAGCGCACGCTGCTGTTTTGATAGAACTCAAAGCACTCAAAGAAAAATTCGAAGTGGGTGCGCCCATAGAAACTCTTCAGGTCATTGAGGCTCATCAAATGATGGCCGAAGACCCTGAGTGGACTTCTCAGATTGAGGGCTTCATCAATGAGGGGCACCAATGTGAATTTGCTGTGCGCAAAGCCAGCGAAGACTTTGCCGCTATGATTGAGATGCTCGATGATCCTTACTTGAGACAACGCGCTCAAGATATTCGCGATGTGGCTAAACGAGTTTTCCAGGCTCTTGATTCGCAAGTAAACCAAGGCGCAGTCCGCGACCAAGACTACGTTTTAGTGGCAGAAGACTTGCTGCCTTCTGATCTCTTAAGTCTCTACAGTCCTAATTTAAAAGCCATAGTGCTTGAAAAAGGAAATCCCACTTCTCACACAACGATTCTTACGCGAACTTTTGAAATCCCCTTGGTACTTAAAGCGGGCTCTTTGATGGATCAAGTTCGCAATGGCGATGAAGTTGCGGTCGATGGGCTTAAAGGAAGTTTAGTTATCAATCCAAGCTCCGTAGAAAAAGATTTCTACAAAGCGCAAATTGTAAACGAGCACAAAGATCTTCAAGAACTTACTCAATATATAAAAGTTAAATCTGTAACTCGCGATGGTGTGCACATTGAAGTAGCTTCCAACCTAAATAGCTCAATGGATTTGGACTTTGCACTTCGCAAAGGCACCGAAGGAGTAGGGCTTTTTAGAACTGAATTTTTGCTTATGGATCGCAAACAAAGTCCTAGCGAAGACGAGCAGTTTCAAATTTATAAAAAAGTTGTTGAGTCGCTTAAGCCTCATCGAAGTGTCATTCGCACTTTTGATATCGGCGGCGATAAGCAAGTTGAATATTTAAAACTTCCCAAAGAAGAAAATCCCTTTTTAGGTTTGCGAGGTATTCGCTTTTGTCTAAAAGAAAAGGATTTTTTTAAGACACAACTTCGTGCGCTTATTCGTTCTGCTCAATTTGGCCGACTGGGAATTATGATCCCAATGGTTAGCCGTGTAGAGGAATTACTAGAATTTAAAGCTCTCATGAAAGAGTGCACAGAAGAGCTTAAGGCTCGCGGAGAATCCGTCAGTGTTGTCCCAGAACTTGGAATCATGATTGAAGTTCCTTCTGTGGCTTTGATAGCGGATCAATTGGCTGAGCACCTAGACTTTATGAGTGTCGGAACTAATGATTTGGTTCAGTATTTCTGCGCAGCTGATCGCATGAACAGTGCAGTGGCTGATTTGCACGACAGTTATCATCCAGGTCTTGTAAGATTGTTGAAGGTCATTTCAGACAGTGTTCAAGAACAAATTAAAAATAAAAAATTATGGTTGGGTATGTGTGGAGAGTTAGCCGCACAAGAAGATTATATTCCACTTTTGATTGCACTTGGATTTAGTGAGCTCAGTGTTTCTCCAGGCGCTTTGTTAAGAACACGTAGAGCTATACTGTCTAAAGATAGTGCGCTTTCTCGAGAAATCTTGCAAAGAGCTTTAAAAGCCTCATCGTCTCAAGAGTTAAAAGCTTTGCTTAATCAAAATTAAATCAAACTTAACTTTTCCATTGCTTCTTCTAAAATTTACCTAAAATTTTACTGAAATAGCTAATAAAACTATCAACTTTGCTGGCTTTTGCCGATAATTAGGGGTGGGGTACAAATGAGAAATGCGGTCATGTGGTGCTGTATGAGCATCCTCGGAACGATTCTTATAATTGGTTCTTGTACCAACTCCTATGGAGAGTTTGATTTAAGTCAAAGTCCAATTGGATTTCTAAAAGGTTTAAACGAAATCACAGTAAGTTTTCCAACAGACGATCCCAACAAAGATGTAAAATTTAAGTTTAAGAAAAAACAGGGAGCCATTCGCCCTACTCTAAGTCAGGCCCTAACTTTTATTCGACAAAACTCAGGATACCGTGAGCGTTATCAACGCGACACGTACGACTGCAAGCAATTCGCTTACAGGCTTTTTGAAGATGCGCAAAGAGAAAATTTTGAGGCGCATTTCGTAATTTTAAAACTTAAAAATGAGCAAGAAGGTCATGCTCTAGCCGCCATTAATACGGTGGATGCTGGCATGTTATATATCGATTTTACTCCCTTCCTTGCAGACGATAACACTCAGAAGCCAAGCCAGACTGTAGCTTTTGTAAAAGAAGGTTATCACTATATTAGAATTCCAATGGAAGCATTGGGAGCACGCTTTGCAAACACCCAAATGGATTTTGAAACATTTCAAGCCAATATTGAAAAGGGCGAAAAGGAAGTTCAAAACTACAACCAGCAAGTGACAAGTCTTGAAGAGCAAAAAAGAGCCGTAGAAGCACGAGTAGGAAGTTTCAATTCAAAGGTGCAACAAGGACAAATAGTAGCAGCAAATTATGATCATATGCGCACTGAGCAGGATCAGTTGCAGAGACAAGTGGATGAAATCAATGCACGGTATGATCATTTAAATTTTGAAGAAGCGCGCATTAAAAACTTATACTTTTTTACCAATTGGGTTGGTAAAACTTGGGTTGTAGATAGTTTTAAATTAGTTCCCTAGAATTAAAATTCTAAATTATTCGCGCTAAAATTAAAAGTAACGACAAGATATAGATCGGAGCAAGGATGAGTACGCTTCTTCTGTCTATGCGTATAGCCCTTTCGCAAAGCTCGCGATCTTGTAAGCTAGCCGTGCGGATAACGAGTGCTAAGCACGCAATTACAAACAAGTAGCCTGCTAGATAAACTTTATCCATTAAGACGAGATAATCGATTTCGGGGAGATCTTCGTTTGTCGTCATTTGTAGAGCCACAATCGTCAGTAAGGCCGTGATGCCAATGCCCACGCGCGCATCAACGCGTGAAGGATGAAGCAAGAAGATTAAGAGCGCGCAAAAGATAACGCAAAAAATAGGAAAGATAAGTTTAATGGAATACGCCAAAACACTGCGCTCAATGGGAATGTCCACCATGATACGAGAAAAGCTATCGGTGTTTTTATCGCGAATATCTCCAAAATTAGTGGGATAAGATTTGCTGATTACTTTGATTTCGGGTTTTCCAATTTGAAATCCTGGGAGTTGTAGCTCGGGATTTACCGAGACAGGATTGGAGTCGAGTTCATAGCTAAATTCTTTGGCTTCAATAGCTGTATCTTCAAATTCAATTCCAATTTTTTGTTTATCAAAGGGGTAATCAAAAAGTGGTAGTTTGCGAGAGAAGTTGCCTTGAATACGAACAACTTGGTAATATTCTCCATTGGGAAGTTGAATAGGTTTTTCAAAGTCTAGGGTTTTCATGTGTCCCCAGCTTTCAGTAGAATTTATAAATTCAAAGGTGGCTGAAGGGTCTAATTCTGGGTTTTTCCAGCGAAACCAAATGTAGGCATCCATCATGTAACTATGAGTTTTTAAATCAAGTTTTTGGACGTCATTGATATAAACACCCACCGTTACCTTTTCTTGAACTGCGGCCCAAAGACTTGAAGAGCAGACAAAGAGTGAGAGCAGGAGTTTTTTTCCAAGGCCTAGGAGTTTTGCACCGTCCATAGAGCAAGTTGTTTAGGCATAATGGGGGCTGGGGTCAATGAGAATCCGAAACACGCATGAACGCGGGTTTTGAGCCTAAAGCATCGTATTTATTTAGCAAGTTTTCTAAGTTTGTGAGTATTGAACATATAATAAAATAGTTATATAATAAAAATGTAATATGAAAAAAAATGATAAATTAGCTCTTAAGCAAAAGGCGGGGCAGGCGGCAGCACTCCTTAAAAACCTAGCGAATACCTCTAGGCTCTTAATCCTGTGCGAACTTCATAGTGAAGAAAAAAGTGTGGGAGATTTAGTGCAATCTACGGGAGCTTCTCAGCCGCATGTCTCCCAGCTTTTGGCGCGCTTTCGAGAAGAGGGGCTTGTTAGAAGTGAACGTCGTGGAAAAGAAGTTTTTTACTCTTTAACGCAATCCTGTGTTTCAGAAATTATTGAGGCCCTATGGAAAGAGTTCTGTAAGGACGGTCGGAGGAAATCATGATTTTTAGGCAATTTTACGAACCCATTTCATCCACATATTCTTATCTCATTGGATCAAAAGGTGAAGCTATCTTAATAGATCCAGTGCTTGAGGATACGCAAAAATATATTCAGGCAGTTAGGGAATTAGATTTAAAGCTATTAATTGCCCTAGATACTCATGTGCATGCTGATCACATAACGGCATTGGGGCAACTTCGAGAAGAAACACAATGTATAAGTATTATGGGAGATCGTACTAAAGCTGAGTGTGTATCCTCGACTGTTAAGGAGGGTGAGAAACTAAAAATTGGTGAAATTAAATTGGAGACTCTCTACACTCCAGGCCACACAGACGACTCGTATAGTTTTTTAATGAATGACCGTGTTTTTACCGGAGATACTTTGCTCATTAGAGGAACAGGCCGAACGGATTTTCAAAATGGAGATGCCGGAGCTCAGTATGACAGTATATTTAATAAGTTATTAAAGCTCCCTGAATCCACGTTGGTATACCCTGCTCACGATTACAAAGGGTGGACAGTAACAAGTATTGGCGAAGAGCGAAGGTTCAATCCGCGTCTGCAAGTAAAAAACAAAGAAGAATACATAGCTGTTATGAAAGCACTTAAGCTTCCAAATCCCAAACAAATGGATGTAGCGGTGCCTGCAAACCTTAAATGTGGAATGTCTAATAGGTAGGAGAGATAGATGAGTCAAACATATATTTGGGCTCTAGTGGGCGGAGTTCTTATTGGGCTGGCAAGTGCTTTACCTCTTTGGTGGCAAGGTAGAGTGGCAGGTGCTAGCGGCTTGCTTTCGGATTTGATTGCAAGAAATTCATCAGAAAAAAAGTCTGCAATATTGTATATAGCAGGACTTATTTCTGGAGCTTTTCTTGTTTGGGTGATGAATAAAGAAGTTGTTCAAAGTGTAGCGCCCGTGTTGGATTTAAAGCTCGTTATGGGTGCACTCTTTGTAGGTTTTGGAGCTAGAATGGGCAGCGGTTGTACGAGTGGACACGGAGTTTGTGGAATGGCTCGTCTGTCTAAAAGATCTATTGCGGCAACACTTATATTTTTAAGTGTAGCTATGATCACGGCAACACTCTTGAGGTCAATTTCATGAAAAAACAAATAATTTATTTTTTCACAGGTTTTGTTTTTTCTTTAGGCCTTGCTTTAGGTGGAATGCTTGATCCCCAAAATATAAAAAGGTTCTTAGAAGTTACTCATGCAGATCAATGGAGCCCGCAGCTCTTAATTGTTTTAATGTCTGCTGTCGTTACGTACGCAATTATTTATTGGCGCCAAGTGAAGTGCGGTAAAAGTTGCCAAGGAACTTTTCAAAAAATTCCTCAAGGTAGAATCGATAAGAAGTTAATTATAGGCTCGGTGCTTTTTGGCATAGGTTGGGGACTTTCGGGTTTATGTCCTGCCCCTGCAGTGGCTCGTCTAGGAATAGCACCCTTAGAAGCTACTACTTGGATATTTGTACTTTTAATGTTTTTAGGCTTTAAGCTCGAGACTTTGATTAAGAAAGGTTGATTGTGTTTATTGCGGGATATTTTTTATTTTTACTAATGGGACTCGTTATGGGGTTGCTAGGAGGAGGAGGGGCCATAATTACGCTACCTCTCTTGGTTTATTTTTTTAATGTAAGAGCGATTCAGGCTACTCACTATTCACTCTTTATAGTGGGTGTTGCTGCTTTAATTGCAGGATTTAGTTTTGTTGTGAAAGAAGGAATAGACTTTAAAAAAATCGCAGCATTTTTGGGTCCAAGTTTATTAAGCGTCTACGTTGCAAGAAAGCTCATTTTGCCGCTAGTCCCTGAAGATTTTAATATCTTTGGGAACGTAGTTCCAAGCGATACTTTTTTGTTGTTTTTGTTTTCTCTCATAATGTTGGGGGCTGGACTTCGTATGCTGAGTGCAAAAGTTTATGTTTTCAACAAAGATTCTAAGTACATTTACGAAAAGTTAGCTCTTTCGGGTGCAATGATAGGTTTTGTAGCTGGAATTTTTGGCGCAGGCGGAGGTTTTTTAATCGTTCCGTCTTTAATTTTGTTTGTGGGCTTTGAAGTTAAAAAGGCGATTGGACATTCTTTGGTTATAATTGCTTTGCAGTCACTATTTGGATTTTTACTGGGTGGGCTTGTCAAATTCGTTATCGATTGGGCTTTGCTTATAAACCTAACGGGAGTGGCAATTGTTGGAATATTAATGGGTAGCTTTTTTGTAAGATTTATAAGTGCCAACAAGCTTAAAAATTATTTTGCATATTTTATAATTTTATTAGGTGTAGTTTTAGGCACATATCAAATCTGGGGCTATTACGTAAGCGTCTAAGCCCCAGATAGTTTGATTGATTAAGTCTTAAGTAGCCGCTGCTTCTTCGCCTGCAGCAGCAGTTTCAGCGGGAGCTTTCTTGGAAAGTCCTGTCTTGATGAGTTTAGCTTCAACTAGAATTTTAGCTTTATCCATGCCATTTACGTTTTTGCCAGCTTTGTTGATAACTTCAAAACGGCCTGAACGTTTTGTGTGAATCACGTAATCTTGAAACTTTTTTGTTTTTGCTTCAGTGGGAGCAGATGCTTCCGTAGTTTTAGTTTTTTTTACTGCTGCTTTTTTAGCAGGAGCTTTTTTTGCTTTTTTCTCAGCCATGTTTTTTCTCCTTATTTAAGTCTAGGACGGTACTGGAAAATTCTACCGCACATCGAGTAGGGCGCAAGCAGCGGTCGCCGCGTTATCTTTTTATTTGAGCAAGATAAAATTCTTTAGGCGCAAGATACAATAAACGGCCCCAATGCTTCATTACACCTGCAGCTTGTTTAGCAGCAGCGCCTTTACCCCAGTAGAGGTCTAAGCGAGCGGGGCCGCGAATGGCACCGCCCGTGTCTTGGTCAAATACTATACGCTGAGCTTTGCGCCACTCCGTGGGCACTTCATCTGTGGGGTTTGCAAACTGAGGTTTATCAAATTGCAAAAAGGCTAAAGCGCCTTTGGGAAAATATCTAGGATCCGTGGCGATGGTGCGCCCTGAGATAACTTCAGTGCCAAGAGAGGTTATGGATTGAGTCTGAAGTTCGCGAAAAAAGACGTAGCTTGGATTTTTGTTCATGTAGCTTTGTTGTTGTTGAGGACTTACGCTGTGCAAATATTTTTCTATTCGTTGAAGGCTCATTTCTTCAATCGGAATGGCATGAGTAAGGTGTTTTCCAACAGCTACATAGGGATGTCCGTTTTGAGAGGCGTATCCCACTTTAAGTTCTTTGCCATTTTCTAAAAGCACGGTGCCTGATCCTTGAATTTGAAGCACAAATGCATCAACCGGATTTACGTAGCAGATCTCTAGCTTGCGACCTTTGAGGCTTTGTTTGCTATCTATTTCTTCGCGGTCATAATACGGATAAATTTCTGCTGCTGCTCCTACAGTGGAGCCTTTGCTCAAGCGGCCTCGTAAAATGCCATTGCCACTTTTTTGCTCGCTCAGTTTATCGCGAATCACTTCTAGAGCAGGAAATTTTTGAATGTAGTTGTTCATTCGAATCACCACAAGATCATCGGGCAATGCGTAGAGCGCTTGGGTGAATTCCTTGGTGGGCTTGGTAGAACCACGAATAACGGGATCAAAATACGAAGTCATAAACACTTCGCCCCAGTCTTTGTTGCCAAAGATTTCGTAGAAATCAAAGTTTTGTCTTAAGTATTCAAGCCACAAGCGAGTGTCGGGGCTTTGTTCTACAACTTTTAAAAGATTTTGTAGGGCTAAAATGTAATCGTTAGAGGAAACATTTCTTTTTCCAAATTTTAAGTTCACGTTAGAGCGTTTTGAAAAATGCTCAATGTGATCGCGCAATCCTTTTACAAGAGATTCGCGGTCCAGATCGTCGGATAAAAATTCCGGTGTAGCTGCAACCTTCATGGCCTCATCGGGGGATTTGATCTCACGAGTTGCGCAAGATCCCAACAAGAAGGCCATGAAGAGGGTGCAGTAAAATAACTTCATCTCTTAATCATTAAAGATCAAAAGATGAAAAAGGTCACTGAGCTAAATTCCAAGATTGGATTTTCCAAGTCTTGATAGCCCACGTAGCGACTAAACCAATAACCCACATTTGAACAAAGCCCCAGAAAACCCAAGACCACACCAAGCCCCAAGTATACGGAGCCACAGAGTACATCATGAAGGTATTGCCCGCTTGAAGGCAGCCAAATATAAGCGCAAATCTCCACGCTTCGCTCCATCCCTTGCCTTTGTAGCCAATGCTATAAATCCAGAATATGAAGAATCCAAAAAGAGCCTGTCCTAAAAGCATAGTGGGCCAAGTGGTCGCCATTTCGCTTTCGTTGCGCCAGAGCCCCGCTGTGGCTGCATAAGTGCCCTTCATGAACACCTGATGAATAATAAAATTAGTTGCCATAACGGCCAATACCGTCCAAAAAA